>JACCZP010000144.1 GCA_013695885.1 Thermoleophilaceae bacterium
TCTCGGGCACGGGACGAGCGCTCCTCGAGCTGACGCCCGGCATCTCCGCGTACGGCCATCCCGAGCTCTCGTTCTTCAACCAACCCGACCTCGAGCTGGCCCTGCGCGAGGCACTCGGCCGGGCGCCGGGAGTGGAGCTCAGGCCTGGCCACGACGTGCTCGGCGTGAACCCGCGCGCGAGCGCGGTGGAGGTCACCGCCCTGGATCGGGCCGGAGGGCGGCGAGTCCGGCTCGACGCCGCGGTCGTACTCGGCTGTGACGGGGCCCGCAGTACCGTGCGCTCCGCGATCGGCGCCCGGCTCCGTGGGCTCTCCTCGCCGCGGCGCTGGCTTGTGCTCGACACCCACCGCGAGGGCGATCAGCCGGGGTGCTTCGAGTTCGGATGCGATCCCGCTCGCCCCTGGGTCCACGGCACGCTTCCCGGCGGGCGCCACCGCTGGGAGTTCCTGCTCGCCCCCGAGGAGAGCGCGGCCGAGCTCGAGCGCCCGGCGGCGGTCGCGCGCCTCCTCGAGCAGCGCGGGCACGCCGGCGCCGAGGTGCTCCGCGCGGCGGTCTACGCCCATCACGCCCGGGTGGCCGAGCGGCTCGTCCGCGGTCGGGTCATGCTGCTCGGCGACGCCGCCCACCTGAGCCCTCCCTTCGCCGGTCAGGGCCTGAGCGCGGGGCTGCGTGACGCGATGGCCGCGGGGTGGCGGGCCGCCGGCGTGGCCCGCGGCCGGTTCGACCCCGAGGTCCTGGCCGGCTACGGCACCGAGCGCCGCCCCGACGCGGTGCGCGCGACCGCTCTGGCCGTGGCCGTGGGCGCGGTGGTCCAGACGGGCGACACACGCCTGGCCGCGGCGCGCGACTTGGGCCTCCGGGCCATGCTCGGACTCCCCGGGGTGGAGAGCTGGGTGAAGGGCGGGGGATGGAGGCCGTCGGGGGGGCTACCGCGAAAGGCCCTCCGCCGCGCCTCCGGACGCTCCCGCCGCCCGGGCGAGGGCCGGCCGCTTCCGCAGCCCGTCGTCGGGACCGCGGACGGCCGGGCACTGCCCCTGGACGACGCGCTCGGCCCGGGCTTCGCGCTGATCGGCTTGGACGTCGATCCGCGCGCCGTGCTCGACGCGGGCGCGATCGAGGAGCTCGGTCGGCTAGAGGCAACGGTCGTGACGGTCGTCGCCGGGACTGCGAGCGCCGCCGGGACTGCGCCCCCCGCCGGGTCCACGCTCCCCGCCGGGTCCACGCCCCCCGCCGGCCCGCTTCGCGACCACCAGGGCCACCTACGCGAGTGGTTGGGCACCTCGCCCACGCGGTCTCTCCTGCTCGTGCGCCCGGACCGTTTGGTGCTGGCCGTTCTCGCTCCGAACGAGGCAGGTCCCGCGTTCACGCGCTTGAGGACTTCGCTGTTGCGACCTCGCTCGCGACCGTAGCCCGGGGCGCGGGCGGGCGCACGCACGCATCGCATGCATAAGCCCTTACACGTGCCTCTCTCGAGGACGTGACCGAGCCTGCGCACGCATGTCGTGCGTAAGCCCTGGAACGTCTCGAGCGGCCCGACGTGTTCGGGGTTGTGCAGGTAGAGAGCCGGACGACAGGAGCCCGTGCTCTTGGCCGCGATCCGGGGACCTCAGGGCTGCACGCCGCGTCGGTCCCATAGAAGGAACTCCCCGACCGCGAGCGAAGAACCCGGCGTGGCCCGCACCGCTGCATCCGCTCTCACACTGTCGGACGAGATCCGCGAGCGCTTCGAGGAGTTCTCCCGCTCGCAGAAGGACGTGGGGCAGTACATCGTCGACCATCTCGACGAGGCCGCATTCAACACCGCCGAGGAGCTCGCCCGGCGGGCCAACACGTCGAGCTCCACGGTGGTTCGCTTCGCGCAGGCCCTCGGGTTCGAGGGCTTCCCCGAGCTCCAGACCTCGGCCCAGGAGGAGTACCGCCGCGCGCACCGCTCGACGGCCGGCGACGTCGAGCACCTCGTCACGCCGCCGCTCTTCCCGATCGACCAGACCGAGGTCGAGTCCTCGCTGGCCGCCGACCACACGAACCTCGAGGACACCGCCCGGCGCCTCGACCGCGACGAGGTGGCCGGGGTGGTCGAGCTCATGTCGCGCGCGGAGCGGATCCTGCTGTGCGGCACCGACCAGATGGCCTTCTTTGCGTCCTACCTGCGCCATCTCCTGATGCTGCTCGACCTGCGCTGCGAGGTGGTGGCCAGCCCGAGCCAGGAGGGGCTCGCGCGGCTAGGGCGGATCGACCGCGCGGCGCTGGTGATCGGCTTCGCGGCCGGACGCCCCCACCCGCTCGTGCTCAGGGCGCTGAAGCTCGCCCG
>JACCZP010000032.1 GCA_013695885.1 Thermoleophilaceae bacterium
TCGGAGCCGCTCCGACCGCTCGGTTACCTGCCCGCCCGCCGCCGAGCCTCAGATCATCGACTTGACAGGCTCCGCGCCGCTCCCTGGCGAGGACTCAGGCCCCGTTGGCCACCTTGTAGGCGATCGCGTGCCTGCTCCGGCGTGACGCCAAGCTCGGCCAGCGCGCGTGCCGCGTGGGCATCCACTGTTTCGCCCGCTCCGCTTGCCAGGGCCCTTATACCCGATCGGGGCTGGAGCCTCGTGGGGCCTCAGTGCCACGCCCCGGCGCGAACCCGCCCGAGGCGCCGCGCCACGCCCTAGAATGAGGGCACGTTGACGCGCACGCAGCTCGAGCTCCCGAACGAGGTTGCGGTCGAGCTCGCCTCCGACCACGACGCGGTGATGAAGGCCCTCGAGGATCGGCTCGAGTCGGACGTCTACCTGCGCGGCAACGTGCTCACCCTGGACGGCGAGGCCAAGGACGTCGCGCTCGCGGAGACCGTGGTGCGGGAGCTGGCCGAGCTGGTGGGCCAGGGGCATGAGGTCTCGCCCGGCACCATCGAGGCCATCACCCACGCGCTCGAGCGTGACGAGAGCCCGGGCCGCATCCTCGAGGACGTGGTCTGGCGCCACCGCGGGCTAAAGGTCGCGCCGCGGACCGTCAACCAGAAGCGCTACGTCGACGCGATGCGGCGCGAGACCGTCACCGTCGGCATCGGCCCCGCGGGCACCGGCAAGTCTTTCCTCGCCGTCGCGATGGCCGTGGCCGCGCTCGCCCGCAAGGAGGTCTCGCGGATCGTCCTCACCCGCCCCGCGGTCGAGGCCGGCGAGCGGCTCGGCTTCCTCCCCGGCGACCTGATGGCGAAGGTCGACCCCTATCTGCGCCCCCTCTTCGACGCGCTGTACTCGATGCTCGAGCCCGAGCGCGTGAACCAGCACCTCGACCGGGGCGTGATCGAGGTCGCCCCGCTCGCGTTCATGCGCGGGCGAGCACAGCCGCTCTCGAGTCCGGTGCTCACGCCGACCGGCTTCCGAGCGATCGGCGGCCTGCGCGTGGGCGACCTGGTCGTGGGCTCAGATGGGCGTCCAACTCCAGTTCTAGGTGTGTACCTCCAGGGTCGCAAGCAGGTCTTCCGGCTGCGCACGCAGGATGGTGCGTCGACGCTGTGCTGCGGGGAGCATCTATGGCAAGTCACGACGCCGGCTGACCGGCGGCGAGGCAAGGCCGCCCGCATCATGGAGACGCACGAGATGGCCGGGCAGCTGAGGACGGCCCACCAGCATCGCTTCGAGGTTCCGCTTCTGACCGCACCGGTCGAGTTCGAGAGCCGGGACGTACCCATCGACCCGTACGCACTCGGACTACTGCTCGGCGATGGCTGCCTGACCACGGAGACGACTCCGAGCTTCACGACGGCAGACCCTGAGCTGGCCGATGCTCTGGACGAGAACATCAGCGGAATCGCGTTGCGCCGCAAGAGCGAAGTCGACTACGTCCTCCGCAACGCCGCCGGTCATCGCGGCGGCGTCATCGTCGCCAATCCGGTGACGGTCGCCCTGCGCGAGCTTGGCCTCGCGGGCACGCGCTCCGGTACCAAGTTCGTCCCTGACCTGTACAAGAAGAACAGCTCGGAGTGTCGGATGGCCGTCCTCCAGGGGCTGCTGGACAGCGACGGTGGGCCGGTCATCCAGAAAGGCCGGACGTGTCGAATCCAGTATTCGACGTGCTCCGAGCGCCTCAGAGACGACGTGGTCTTTCTCGTTCGATCCCTCGGTGGTGTCGTCTATTCGAGGAGACGTGTAGCCGCGGGACGACGACCCGGATGGGCGGGGGGCCGCGCCGTGCCCCATCGTTCGGATGCGTTCATGCTGGATATCCGCCTTCCGGCTGGCCTCGAGCCCTTCCGGCTCGAGCGCAAGCGCGAGTTGCATGTGCGTTACGGCGGCGGCCGCCCTATGCGTTACGTGGACGCCATCGAGGCGGAGGGTGAGGTCGAGGCCGTCTGCATCCAAGTCGCGGCCGCCGATTCGCTCTACGTCACCGACGACTTCTTGGTGACGCACAACACGCTGAACGACTCGTTCGTGATCCTCGACGAGGCTCAGAACACGAGTCCCGAGCAGATCAAGATGTTCCTCACCCGGCTCGGCTTCGGCTCGAGGATGGTGGTCACCGGCGACGTCACCCAGATCGACCTGCCCAGCGAGCAGCGCTCGGGCCTCGTCACGCTCGGCGACATCCTCGGCGAGGTCGAGGGCATCGAGTTCGTGCGCTTCGGCGGTGAGGACGTCGTCCGCCACCAGCTCGTGCAGCGGATCGTCGAGGCCTACTCGACCCACTCCGAGCGCCAGGCGCCCGAGCTGCGGCCGGCTCGCCGGCAGGCGTGACTCTCGCCGCCGCCGGTCGCGTCCCGACCGCACGGCGCTAGCACCACGGCGCTCGAGGTCGAGATCCTCCCTCCGGCCGTGGCTGAGGTCCCGGACCTCACGAGGCTGGACCCCGACGCCTCCCGCCGCGCCGCCGAGGCCGCGCTCTGGGCCGCGGGCGTCGAGGACGGCCATGTGGCCGTAACCGTCGTGGACGCCGACGAGATCCAGCGGCTGAACACCGCCTACCGCGGGGTCGAGCGCCCAACCGACGTCCTCTCCTTCCCGGTGGACGGCGCCGGCCCGACCGCCGGTCCGCGCGAGCTCGGCGACGTGGTCATCTGCCCCGAGCACACGAGCGACATCGAGGAGGCCGTGGTCCACGGGGCACTTCACCTCTGCGGCCACGACCACGAGGTCGACTCCGGGGAGATGCTCGCCCTCCAGGAGCGGGTGATGGCTTCGCTGCGCGGGGCACCCGGATGAGCACGCGCTCGGGGTTCGTCGCGCTGGCCGGCCGGCCGAACGTGGGCAAGTCCACCCTGCTCAACCGCCTGGTGGGGGAGAAGGTGGCGATCGTCTCCGACCGCCCTCAGACCACCCGACGGGCGATCCGCGGCGTCTCCACCGGGCCGGACTGGCAGTTGGTGGTGGTCGACCTCCCGGGAGTGCAGCGTCCCCGCGACGCGCTGACCGCGCGTATGCAGGGCCGTATGGAGCGCGAGATGGCC
>JACCZP010000172.1 GCA_013695885.1 Thermoleophilaceae bacterium
TACTGGATGCTCGGCGTGATGGTGGCGTTCACCACGTTGGCGCTGTGGCTCCTGGCCCAGGCCAACGGGTGAGGGTCACGCCGCCAGGTACTGCTCCCAGACCGGCGGGATCGACGGCGTGGCCACGTGCACGAACACCGTCGGGCTGGGAGCCCGGGGAGCGTGCCGGGGGTGCATGTTGGCCTGGATGGGCAGGCGGTCGCCCTTGCGGCGGTTGCACGGGGCGCAGCAGGCCACGATGTTGTCCCAGGAGGAGGGACCGCCCTTGGATCGGGGGACGACGTGGTCGACGGTCAACGTCGTGCGCTCGACGCCGCAGTACTGGCACGTCCAGCGGTCGCGGGCGAAGATCGCGCGACGTGTGATCTTGCGGGAGTGCGCGTCCCGGGGGACCCGCACGTAGGAGCTCAGACGGATGACCAGCGGGCGCGGCATGGTGAAGAACTCGGCGTGCAGGCTCCACTCGCCGTCCTCGAGGATCTCGGCCTTGGCCTTGAGGATGAGGACGGCCGCGCGACGGACGGTACATACGTTGATCGGCTCGTAGGAGGCGTTGAGCACGAGCACCCGGCTATTGGTGCGGCTGCGCTGCCCGGGCCGGTCCGCGGGCAGCGCGCGCTGAGGGGCTGGCTCGTCCGCGCCAGCCTCCTGTGGAGCCTCTGCCACCGCCTGCAACGCCACCGAGGCGAGTGTACTGAGGACCCGGGCCGCTGAGACTCGGCCGCGCCGGTGGCTCGGGCCGTCACGCCGGTGGCCCGGGCCCGGCCACCCTGGGAGGGGCTGCGTAACGGTCGCGGGGACGGACGGGGTTACGATCGTGGCCGATGAGCAGCGCATCGAGGTCCGCGCGCGTGGGAGCCCCGGCTCCCGATGCCGAGCTCTTCACCGACGCGATGGCGGGGCTCGCCTCGGGCGTGGCGGTCGTGACCGCGGTACGCGCCGACGGCCAGCCGTGCGGGCTCACGGCCACCTCGATCTCCGCGTACAGCTCGGACCCGCCTTCGGTCCTCGTGTCCATCGGCCACGGCTCGCGCTGCCACTCGGCGGTGGTGGCCGGCGGGGAGTGCTTCGCGGTGCACCTGCTGCGTTCCACCCAGGAGGACGTCGCGCGGGTCTTCGCCTCGCGCAGCGACGACAAGTTCGCGGGCCTCGAGTGGTACTGGGACGGCGAGGTACCGCGGATCGAGGGCGTGCTCGTCTACCTGCGCTGTCGGCGTGCCGCTGTGTTCGAGCGCTACGACCACTCGATCCTGGTCGGCGACGCCGAGGGCGGCTTTGCCGAGGACGGCGACCCGCTCGTCTACATGGCCAGGCGCATGGACTGGCGGCTGAGCGGGCCGGTCTGAGGCCGACGCGGCGGCGGCCGGGCCCGTTCGCCCGTCGCTCAGGGCACGAGCACCAGCTTGCCGACCTCCTCGCCCTCCGCGACCCGCGCGAGGGCGTCACGGGCCTCGGATAGCGGGCGCACCGAGTCGATCACGGGACGGACGTCCGCGACCACGCAGGTGCGCACCAGCTCGCGTAGCTCCTCGAGCGTTCCCATCGAGGAGCCGAGCACGTCGAGCTCGCGGATGAACACCCGCTGGAGCTCGCCGGGTGGGTTTGCCCCGGTTGTGGCCCCGGCCACGACCACCCGGCCTCCCTCGCGGACCGACCGCAGCGAGTGGGCCCAGGTCGCCTCGCCGACGGTCTCGATCACGGCGTCGACCCGCGCGGGCACTCGCTCGCCACTGCGGATCGCGTGCGTCGCGCCGAGCTCGAGCGCGCGCTCGAGGCGCTCGTCGGCACGGCTCGTGGCCACGACCTCGAGGCCGGCGGCCCGGCCGAGCACGATCGCCGCGGTGGCCACCCCGCCGCCGGCACCCTGCACCAGCACCCGCTGCCCGGGTCGCAGGCCGGCGCGCACGAACAGCATGCGATAGGCCGTGAGCCAGGCGGTGGGCAGGCAGGCCGCCTCCTCGAACGAGAGCTCCGCGGGCTTGTCCACGAGCCCGGCGCTCGGCACCGCCACCCGCTCGGCCAGGGTGCCCGGCTGGCGCTCGGAGAGCAGGCTCCAGCTCCCGTCGGGGTCCTCGACGATCGGGTGGACGATGACCTCGCGGCCGTCGGCGGTCACCCCGGCGGCGTCCGAGCCGAGGATCATCGGGAGGCGCTGGGCGTCGAGCCCGACGCCGCGAAGCGCCCAGTAGTCGTGGTGGTTCAGTGCGGCGGCGCGCACCTCGACCACCTCGAAGCCCTCGGGCGGCTCGGGCTCGGGCCGCTCGCCGACCTCCAGGCCCGAGAGCGGGTCGTCGGCGTCCTGGGCGCGGGCGAACGCGGCGAGCACGACCTGAGCCTACGTTCTAGGCGGCACCGGCCGACGGGTAGGAGCCGAGCACCCGCAGCGACTCCACCCGCCTGGCCAGCGCCTCCAGCGCAGCGGCCACCGGCGGGTCGTGCTCGCCGCCGTCGAGGTCGAGGAAGAACATGTAGTGGCCGAGCCCCACCCGGCGCGGCCGCGACTCGATCTTCGTGAGGTTGATCCCGCGGTCGGAGAGCTCGTGCAGGACGCCGACGAGCGCGCCGGGCGTACGGTCGCCGGGGCCCCAGAACACGAGGGAGGTCTTCGTGGCGTCGGGCACGCGCGCGTCGGCGACCGGGGCGAGCCAGACGAAGCGCGTCTCGTTCCCGGGGCGGTCCTCCACGCCCTCGGCGAGGACGGGGCAGCCGTAGAGGGCCGCGGCCAGGCGTGAGCCGAGCGCAGCCCACGGCTCGGCGGAGCCGGCCACCGCCCTGACCGCCTCCGCGGTGGAGGTGGCCGGCGTGACCTCGGCGGCGGCCAGGCGCGCGCGCAGGAAGCCCTCGCACTGCGCGATGGCCTGAGGGTGCGAGACCACCCGGCGCACCTGCTCGAGGCGCGTGCCGGTCCGACCGATCAGGCAGTGGATGATCGGCCGGACGACGTCGAGGACGATCCGGACGTCCCCGGCGTCGCCGGCCAGCGCGTCGAGGGTGGCGGTCACCGAGCCCTCGAGGGAGTTCTCGATCGGCACGACCGCGCGGTCGGCGTGGCCGTGCTGCACGGCCATGACCGCCTCGCGGACGGTGGCGTAGGGCATCTCCTCGACCGGGCTGGGCGCCGACGCCCGCAGTGCCTCCTCGGTAAAGGTGCCGGCCGGACCGAGGAACCCCACGCGCATGGGCGCCGGGCCGGGGCCCGAGTCCGGCGCCCGAGGGCTAGACGCGGCCGTTGCCCTCGTGCGCCGCGGCGGGCGCCTCGGACAGGGCGGCGCCCACGGCCTCCTGCTCCTCGGGCGAGAGCTCGAGCTCGGGTGTGCCCTCGTGCAGTTGCTTCACGTAGATGCGAGCCTGCTCGCGGTGGAGGATCGAGGAGAGGACGACGCCGGAGCGCCTCGAGTCGAGTAGGGCGATCGTGCTCGACTGCCGGCCCGACATCTCGCCGTAGGCGTCGTAGCGGACGAGCGCAGTGTGCGCCACGCAGCCCCTGAGCCCCTCCTCGAGGTCGACCAGGCGCTGCTCGGCGCCGGTGAGCGAGTGCTCGACCATCTCGCGCAGGTCGACGAAACCCTCTTCCAGGCGCGCGGCGTGGGCGACGAGGTCGCGTTGGTCGTGGTCGCCGAGCAC
>JACCZP010000194.1 GCA_013695885.1 Thermoleophilaceae bacterium
CGGCATGAGCGCCTCCCGCGAGAGACGGCGCTTCCTGCGCTCCTTCCTGGCCCACCCGCGCCGGGTCGGCGCGGTGCTGCCGACCTCGAGGCGGGCGGTCCGCGACCTCCTCGACATGGCGAGCTTCGACGACGTGCGCTGCGTCGCCGAGCTCGGAGCGGGAACGGGCGTCTACACCCGCGAGATCGTGCCCCGGCTGCCGGCCGACGCTCGGCTGCTCGCCGTCGAGCTCGACCCCGGCCTGGCTTCGGCCCTGCGCGACGAGCTCGACGACCCGCGCGTGAGCGTGCTCGCCGGGTCCGCGGAGCGGCTGTGCGAGCACCTCGACGGCGCGCGTGCCGACGTGATCGTCTCGGGACTTCCGTTCACCAGCCTGCCGGGGGGAGTGCGCCAGACCATCCTCGACGAGGCCAGACGTGCGCTCGCCCCCGGAGGAACCTTTCTCGTCCTCCAGTACTCACCGCTGGTCGGGGCGGACCTTCGCCGGCGCTTCTCGTCGGTCACCCGGCGCCTCTCGCCACTGAACGTGCCACCGGCCGTGCTGTTCGCGTGCCGCGACGGCGCGGACGGCGCCGGAGCGTGAGCTGGCGCGCCCTCCGCGAGTCACGCCGCTACGTGGGCCTCGCGATCCTGGGGGACCTCGCCCTGCTGGCCGCGGGACGGCGGGCCGGGTGGCTGGCCGGGACGACCGCGCTGGTGTGCCTCTTCTTCTTCCGTGACCCCGAGCGCCCGCCGAGCGCCGACGAGGACGCGATCTACGCCCCCGCCGACGGGGTGATCACCGACGTCGGCCCGGCCGCCGAGAAGTGGCTGGAGGACGAGAAGGCGATGCGGGTTACCACCTTCCTATCCGTGCTCGACGTGCACGTGACCCGGAGCCCGGTCTCCGGACGGATCGTGCTCGAGGAGGACCTGGAGGGGTCGCTCCGGCCGGCCTTCCTGCGGGGGGCGGAGGAGAATCGCCGCCGACGCCTCGCCATCGACGGTCCCGCGGGACGCGTCGTGCTGGTCCAGGTCGCGGGGAGCGTTGCGCGCCGTATTACGCCTTGGCGGCGGATCTCCGATACCGTGGCGGCAGGTGAGAGAGTCGGCTTGATCCACTTCGGTTCGAGAGCCGACGTCCTCGTGCCTCGCGAGCGGGTCGAGGTCATCGCCCGGCGCGGCGAGCGGGTGCGCGCCGGGGTGACCGTCCTCGCGCGGTATCTACGAGAGGAGCAGCGGTGAGAAGTGCCTTCATCAGCCCAGCCAACGCCCTGACGAGCGGGAACCTCGTATGCGGCTTCCTGGGTCTGATCCTCGCCTCCCAGGGTGAGTTCGGCTGGGCGGCCGGCCTCGTCGGCCTCGGGGCCGGACTCGATGCGGTCGACGGGATCGCCGCCAGGCACGGTGACCGCGATGACCAGGGCTTCGGCGCGGACCTCGACTCCCTCGCCGACATGCTCACCTTCGGAGCGGCGCCCGCGATGATGCTCTACCTCTCCCTGCTGCACGAGATCCACATCGCGGGGATCGCGGTGTGCCTGGGCTTCGTCCTCTGCGGTGCGTGGCGCCTGGCCCGCTTCCCGCTGGTGGCGAGCCCTCGCCGCTACGTCGGGCTGCCGATACCGCTGGCCGGAGTGACCGCGGCGATCGTCGCCGCGGTGGCGCCCCCCGCCGATCTCGCCCTCGTGGTCGCCACCTTCCTCACCATGCTGATGATCAGCGAGGTCCCCTTCCCCACGCTCTTCCCCAAGCGCCGCGCCCGCCAGCAGGCCGGCGAGGTGGACCTGGAAGAGCCGCAGCTGGCGCAGAAGTAGCCGGCCGGGCGCCCAGGCGCGCGCCCCTACTCCTACTCGGCCGGACGCCGAGGCACCCCTACCCCTACCCCTACTCGCGGTCAGTGCCCCGGCTCGTGGCGAGCGCGGCTCCCACCGCCGGGGTGCCCACCAGCGCGGCGGCCCCTCCGGCCACCACCGCGATCGAGGCGGCGAGGGCCACTCCGTTCAGCGGCGTGGCCCCCCAGCTCTCGACGCCGAGCACCGGCATCAGCAGCACGGCCACCAGCATCTGGATGACGAGCATGACCGGGAAGACGTGGGTGACCGCCCCGTGCTGGAAGGCCGTCATCTCGCTGACCAGGCCTATGAGCGCGGCCGCGACGGTCACGCCGAGCCAGAAGAGGATCACCAGCCACTGGGCGTTGGGCAGCGCGTCTCCGGCGAAGGACGTGGACAGCCCGCATACCGCGTAGGCAAGCCCGCC
>JACCZP010000222.1 GCA_013695885.1 Thermoleophilaceae bacterium
GTGACCGAGCGGGTGCCCTCCATCCCCAGCCGCACGAGGGGAAGCCCGTTGTGTACGCGGGTCTCTTCCACGGAGATCACCGTCTAGACGGTACCGAGCCGAGGTCAAGCCTCCCGGTGGCCCGGCCGATGCACTGCGAGCCTGCATCGACTCGGGAGACAAGCTCGCGCCGGCCAAGCGCAGGGCCTGCGTCGTGCGCGCGCCACGCGCGTCGGGCCGCTAGCGCCCCGACGGCCCGGTCCGGCCGCCGCACGTCACTCCGCCGGGACGAGCCCGCACGCGTCCGCGAGGTCGCGAGCCAGGCCGCGCGCGGCGCGACCGTCGGTGCGCGCCGAGGTGATCACCCGCACCGCCAGCGGGCGCTCGATGGTCACGCCGTGGTTGCGCAGCGCCTGCTCGAGCCGTTCGTCCTCGAGGTCGGACCCGGCCGGGAGACCACCCACCGCGGCGTAGATGGACGCCGTCACCGCCATCGACGCGCCGCTGAACTGCCAGTGCTCGGCGCGGCGTCGCTCCTTCGGGTCGGCCAGCAGGCGTGCATGGCGCTCGCGGCTCCGCTCGAGGTGGCGCGCGACCACTCCCAAGGGCAGCAGGTCACGTTCCCGCGGGCAGAGCTCGATGCGTCCGCCGATGGCGTGCGCCCCGCGGGCTGCGACCGCCAGCTGCGCAGAGAGCCAGTCGGGCGCCACACGCGAGTCGGCGTCGGTCGTGGCGATCAGGCCCTCCGGGCTTCCCACGGCGTGCAGGCGTGCGCACGCCGTGTTCATCCCGAGCGCCCGGGCGGGACCGGAGCCCCGACCGGACCCGTCGAGGAGGAGCAGTCCAAGCGCGGGATGATGCTCGGCCACGGCGCGGGCGCGCGCAGCGGTGGCGTCGGTGCAGGCGTCGAGCACCAGCAGCACCTCGTAGTCGCAAGGGTCGACCCCCACCTGCGTGGCCAGCGCGTCGAGGCAGGCGCCTACGCGTGCCTCCTCGTTGCGGGCGGGGACGACCACGCACGCGCGCAGGCGCGGATCGGGCGGCGGCGGCACGAGAGCGCTCACGGGAGCGGTCGTCCCTGCTCCACGAGCTCCGGGGCCCGCTCGTAGTCCTCGTCGTGCTCGTGGGTGAGGACCCCGACGCACGTCCCCTGGTAGCCGTACCACGCGGTGAACGATCCGTCCTCGTCGCGATCGAAGCGCACCTCGTCCCACCCGTCGTCCCAGGAGCAGTACTTGAGCGTCCTCGCTCCGATCACCGACCAGAAGCCGGGCGCCGAGTCCCACCGGGCGTCCTCGCCGGCGAGCGCGCGGCCGGCCACCTCGCCGTGGGCCAGCGCGTCGCCCCAGTGCTCGACGCGCAGGCGCCGTCTCGCGGCGGAGTTGAGCGCGCAGGCCACGTCCCCGACGGCGTAGAGCCCGGGCGTCGCCGTGGCCATGGCGGCGTCCACCGCCACCCCGCCCTGCTCGAGCGCGAGGCCGGCGCCTGCCGCCAGCTCGGTTCGGCCCGCCACGCCCACGGCGCAGAGCACGAGGTCGGCCTCCACGCGGTCGCCTCCGGCCACGGTCACCGCGAAGCCTCCGTCGGTGCGCTCGATGCCCTCGACGCCGGCGCCCATGCGGGCGTCGACGCCGCCGTCGGCGAGCCAGCAGGCGAGCTCCGAGCCCACGTCCTCGCCGAGGCGCCCGGCCTGGGGCGCGTCCTCGTCGCTCACCAGCGTCACCGAGGCGCCCAGCATGGACAGCGATGCCGCCGCCTCGCAGCCGATGAACCCCGACCCGATCACGGTGACGCGGCGGCCAGGAGCGCCGACCTCGCGCAGCCGATGCGAGCTCTCCACCGTGCGGACGAGCACCACGTCCGGGTCGTCGCCTCCCGGCACCGGTAGCCGCCGTGGCTCGGAGCCGGTGGCGATCACGCACGCCGCGAACGGGACCTGCTCGCCGCCGTCGGTCACCACCAGGCGGCGCTCCGGATCGATCCCGGTCACCCGCACGCCGGTGCGGAGCTCGATCTCGCGCTCCACGAAGAACGAGTCCGCTTCGATCGGGAGGTCCGCGACGTCCATCTCGCTACGGAGGAGCTCCTTTGTCAGTGGCGGCCGGAGGTAGGGAGCATGCGGCTCGCCGGCGAGGATAGTGACCGGGGCGGTGCCGCCCGCGTCGCGGTAGGAGCGGGCCGTGGAGAGTCCCGCTGGGCCTCCGCCCACGATCGCGATGCGCCCTCCCGGGTCGCTCACGCCGGGCGGTCGAAGCGGTCGATCCGGTAGCGCTCCTGCATCTCGCTCACCGCGTGCTCGAGACCCCGCAGCGACGAGGCGAGCAGATCGTGCACCTCGTCGCCCTGGAGGGGATAGGTCTCGGTGCGCGGGCGCCAGTGCACCGCGAGCAGGCTACCGCCCGGCCGCAGCGCAGCCTCGAGGCCTCCGAGCATCTCCAGGAGCAGGTCACGGCCGAAGTAGTAGAGGACCTCCGAGCAGACGATGAGGTCGAAGGAGCCCTGCGGCATCTCCGCCGCCACGTCGCGCATCTCGAGCGACACGCCGGAAGCCCCGGCCAGTCGCTCTCGTGCCTGCTCGAGCGCTCGCTCGGAGACGTCCACCCCGACGAGCTCCTCACACCACGGGGCGAGCATGGCGGTGAAGACCCCGATCGAGCACCCGACCTCGAGCGCACGGTCGAACCGGCGCGCGCCGAGGGCGGCCAGCGTGTGCCGGTACTTCTCGCGCTCGTACTCGCTGGTCTCGAAGCTCCACGGGTCGTCGGCGCGCCGGTAGAGGTCGCGGAAGTAGTCGGGCTCGAGGCGCGCGGTCACGGGCGCCTGCGCTCCTCGATGGCCGCGCGGCCGGTGCGGGCCACCAGCGGGTCGAGCCGGTGCTGGAGCAGGAAGACCTCGAGATCGCGCCGTGCGCGGTCGAGCGAACCGCCGGTCACGAACGGCCGCGACCCGGCGGCCCGGGCGCCTTCGTCGAGGATGAGCCGGCAGGCCCGGGCCACCTCCTCGCGCAGCGACACCGACAGCGCGGTGGTGGGGGCATCGGGGTCGCGCTCGCAGAGCGTCGCGGCGTGCTCGAGCCAGGCGTCGATCGTGCCGCGGGCGGCGACGATCCGCCCCGCCGCGAGCGCCGGCGCCTCGCCCGGGTCGGGCGCGCCGGCGAGGAGGTCGAGCGCAGCTTCGGCAGCGGTATCGGCGATCCCCGCCCAGGACGCCGCAGTGCGGATCGCGTCGCGGCCGAACCACGGCTCGCGACCAAGCTCGCCGGGTATCCCCAGCACCGCGAGCACCGCGGCCCCGTCGAAGGCCACGCGGTGGCTCTCCGAGGCTCTCATCCCGGCGCCGCGGTACCAGCCGCGGTCCACCTGAACGCCGGAGGAGAGGTCGACGTAGGCGAGCACCGGCGGCCCCGGCTCGTCGCCCCGGGCCAGGACGAGCGCGCGGTTGAGGCCGCCGGCGCCCGAGCAGAGCACCTTCACGCCCTCGAGTGCCAGGCCTCCGGCGGTCCCCACCACCCTCGCCGGCTCTCCCTCTTCGGGCCGGGGGTCGGCGCCCCACACGCCGAGCCGCCGCGCCCCGCGCGCCACTGCGGCCAGCTCATCGGAGCGCAGCGGCTCCGGCGCGGCCGCGGCCAGCCGCTCCACGGCGTTCAGGTGCCCGTCGTAGATGCGCCCCACCGAGCCGTCGGCCCGCGCCACCATCCGCACCGCGCTCCACTCGGCCACGAAGGGCACGGCTCGCGTGCCGTCGGCGCCAGGGACGGTGAGGCCCAGGGCGCCGGCCTGCTCGAGGCGATCGAAGGCCTGCTCGGGGAAGGCTGGCCGGCGGTCGCGCTCCGCGGCTCCTCGGGCGATCTCTGCGGCGGCGCGCCCGAGCGTCTCGAGGACGGCCGAGCCGGGACGCGGTGCCGCGCGTGCGTCGGCGCGGTCGATGCTCGGGCTGGACGGGGGGGAGGACACGGTCACGCCGAGGGTATGCCCGCCCGCGGACCCGGGGAATCGCCGGCGCGGAGTCCCCTACCGCGGCCGGCAGCGCGCGAGCCGTCGCACCGCCACCACCGGCCCTGGACGCTCGTAGGCGCCGGGCAGGTAGTTGAACGAGAGGTCGAAGTTGAAGGGGACGGGCTCCGCTCCAGGCCGGTAGGGCGAGAAGCCGGCCACCTCCCGCGACTCGCGGTCGAGTCGGCCGTAGTAGGCGCGCGCGCCGGGGCTCCCGTCCTTCAGCCCGCGTTCGCGCTGATGGCTTCCCGTGACCACCCAGCAGTAGCCGCCGCGGCGATAGGTCTCGATCATTCCCGCGGAGAGCCGGCGCGTGTAGCCCTGGAACGGTCGCTTGACCGGGTAGCGCTCGAAGCGCTCGGGCCCGACGCGGCCGTCCGCGCCGAAGAAGCCCTGCGGCAGGAAGGGCTCGACCACCACCCGCGATCCGGCCGGCACCTCCGCGAACAGCCACTCCCGCGCCTGCGCCCGAGTGTCGGCGCGGGAGAGGACCACGTCGGAGCGGATGGTCTCGAACAGGCCCTGAGCCACGAGGACGGCCCCCACGCCGGCGAGGGCGAGGCCCCGCCGGCCGCCGGAGACCGACAGACGGTCGGCGAGCCGGGTGGCGGCGTACCCGGCGAGCACGGCGAGCGCCGGGTAGGCGGGGAGGAGCCACCGGCCGAAGAAGCGCGCCTGGGCACCGAGGAAGAGGAACAGGAGGACGGGGAAGGCCACGAGCAGCAGGGCGCGGCGCCAGTCCTCACGTAGGAGGAGCACCCCGCCGGCGAGCGCGGCCAGGGCCGGAAGCACGCCGAAGCCCCAGGAGAGGGTCCAGAGGTAGTAGAGCCAGCCCGGCACCTCCTCCTGACCGAGCTTGGCGAAGGCGCCGGCCTGCTCGCCCTGTCCCTGTACCTCGTCGAGGAACTGGTCCAGCTCGAGGAGTGCGAACGGGTTGAGGACGAAGAACGCGACGACGAAGGCGACGCCCGCGAGGACGAGGCCGCTCGCAGCCCGGGCCAGCGTGCCCTCGGAGCGCCACCGCGCGAGCGCGGCGAGGCCGACCACGGCGAGCATCGCGCCGGCCGTGTACTTCGTCGCGGTGGCCACCCCCACCGCCGCTCCGGCGAGCACGAAGTCGAGCCACCGGCCGCGCTCGACCACGCTCAGGCTCGCCACGAGGGCGACGGCGATCGGGGCGAGGGTGACCACGTCGTTCAGCGCCTGCTTCGAGTAGAAGGCGGGCAGGAACGCGAAGGCGATCAGCGCTGCCGCCACGAGCCCGGCGCCCGCTCCGGCGAAGCGCCGTCCCGCCAGGTAGACGAGGCCGACGACCAGCGTGCCGATCGCCGCCACGGTCACGCGCGCGGTTAGGTAGACGGCCGTGGGGTCCTCCAGGAAGGCGCGGCGCAAGCCGCTCGAGCCGAACGGCCAGCCCTCGAGGAAGCGCACCCGGAAGACGGCGTGGAGCAGGTAGGTGAGCGCGGGCGGGTTCTCGAAGTAGCCGGGGTTCAGCGAGCCGGCGAACATCTCCACCGCGCGAGGCACGAAGTGGAGCTCCTCGTCGGCGTTGTAGGCCCAGGGAAGCCCGTGGTCGATCCCCCACAGACGCACGCCCAGGGCGGCGAGCAAGATCCCCGCGAGCACGAGCGCGACGACCGCGGGCCTGGGTCCCGAGCTCTCGTGGTCTCGCGGGCCGAGCGTCCCGGCACGCAGGGCGCCGGCCGCTCCGGACGCCGTGGCCGTCGCGGGAGCGGCGGCCATCAGGACGCCGACTCCGCCACCCGAGCGCACGGCGCGCTCGTCACGAAGCCGCCTCCGAGACCGGCGCGGACTCCCCGGCGCGCAGCTGCCCGAACCCCTGCGCGCATCTCGACAACCGGTAGACACGAATCGCCGGTCCCGGCCGCTCGAACGCACGCGGGTAGTAGTTGTACGAGAGGTCGAAGTGGAAGTCGACGGGCTCGGCGCCAGGGCGGTACGGGTCGAGGGCCATCACGAGATCGGACTCGCGCTCGAGGCGGCGGTAGTAGGCCAGCGCGCGCCGCTCGCCGTCGCGCTCGGCGCGTCCCCTCAGCAGGCTCATGGTGACCACCGTGCAGAACCCGGATCTGCGGTAGCGGTCGATGGTCTCCGGGCGCAGCGTGCGGGCGTAGTCGAGCCGCGACTGACGGTTCTCCTTGATGAACCCGCGTACGAACTGCTTGCGGTTGCGCGAGATCGTCCGGCCGCGGCGCACCAGCCGGTAGTAGCGGCTCGGCACGGCGGGCTCGATCACCACCCGGGCGCTCGGACGCAGGCGCTCGGCGAGGAACTCACGCGCCACCTCGCGGGTGTCGGTGCGGCCGAGCACGCTGGCCGAGCGCAGGTCGGCGGCCAGCGGCTGGGCGAGCGTCACGACCAGCACCCCGCCGAGAGCGGCCAGCGCGGCCCCGCCTCCGAGCGGACGCGCCAGGGGACGGGCGAGCAGCTCGGCCGCCCACGCCGCGCCGACGCCGGCGAGCACGGCGAGCACCGGATACGCGGGCAACAGCCACCGGCCGAAGTAGCGCGACTGGAGGCTCAGGTAGGCGAACAGCGCTACGGGCAAGGCCACGAGCACCACCGCTCGGCCGACGCTCTGGCGCGTCATGGCCACCGTGCCGAGGATCGTCAGGCCGAGTGCCACCCACCCGAGGCCCCACCCGAGCGAGCCGAGGTAGTAGAGGACCCCGACGTCGCCGCCCTGCCCGACCTTGCCGAAGCTCCCCGCGGTCGCGGCCTGAGCGAGGATCTGACGGCGGGCGGTCTCGAGGTCGAACAGGAGGTACGGCGTGGTCGCGAGCAGCGCCAGCGCCGCGCAGCCGAGCGCGCCGGCCGCGCGCGCCAGCGCCTTCGGGTCCCGGCGGGCGCGCAGGGCGGCGGCCAGGACGATCGGCAGCAGCACGAGTCCCGCCGTGTACTTGAACCCCACGGCGATCCCTGCCGCCGCCCCTGACAGCAGGAAGTCCCGCGACCGCCCGCTCTCGTGGGCGGCCAGCGCCCACATCACCGACAGCGTCACGGGCAGGAAGGTGCCGACGTCGGTGACGGCCACGCGTGAGTAGGCCACCGGGAGGAACGCGAAGGAGAGCACCGCGGCAGCGGCCAGGGCGGCGCGGGTGCCCCACAGCCGCCGCGTGGCCACGAACACCCCCGCCACACCGGCCATGCAGAGCACGGCGGCCAGCGTGCGGCCGGTGACCCAGATCGGCGTGGGATCGATCGCGAACTGGTCGGGCACCGCCCTCGGGCCGACCGGCCACAGCCCGGTGTCGCGCAGCCAGAGGGCCAGGTAGGTCAGGTAGGTGAAGGCGGAGGGGTTCTGGAAGTACCCGGGGTTGGGGTCGCCGCCGAACATCTCGACCGCGCGGTTGGTGAAGTGCGAGCCCTCGTCGGCGCTGTAGACGTACGGCAGGCCGTAGTCGTTGTTGGCCAGGCGCACGGCGAGCCCCGCGAGGAGGACCACGCCGAGGATCAGCAGGGAGGGGGAGAGCGCCGCCCGCCCCCGGTCGAGAATGGCGCGCGGCCTCCGGTCCGACATCGGGCGAAGACCCTACCCGCGGACCTTCGCGGGGACCTGCCGTCACAGGCCCCGCTGGTAGAGTGATCGGCCCCTCGCGGCACCGGTCCCGACAGCCCTCTCCATGCCGCCACTGACTCGACAAGAGCGCGACGAGCGCTTCCTCTCCCGGGCCGTCGACCTCGCGGCCGAGGCTCTCGGCAGGACCAGTCCGAACCCCATGGTCGGGGCGGTGATCGTGAAGGACGACGACACCATCGGCGAGGGCTACCACGCCGCCGCGGGCGAGCCGCACGCCGAGCGGATGGCGCTCGCGTCCTGTCGCGAGGACCCGGCCGGCGCCACGATGTACGTCTCCCTCGAGCCCTGCGCCCACGAGGGGCGCACCCCGCCGTGCGTGGAGGCCATCCTGGAGGCCGGGATAGCCCGCGTGGTCGTGGCCTCCGACGATCCGACCGGCAAGGCCTCGGGCCGGGCGTTCGGGATCCTCCGCGACGAGGGCGTGCGGGTGGAGATGGGGGGCAACGGGTCCGCGCAGGCCGCGCGCATCCTCAACCAACCGTTCCGCAAGCACGCGCGCGTCGGGCGTCCACTCGTGATCCTCAAGTCGGCGATGACCCTCGACGGCAAGGTCGCCACCTCGGGCGGGGACTCGAAGTGGATCTCCGGCGAGGAGAGCCGCGCTCGCGGCCACCGCTGGCGGGCGACCGTGGACGCAGTGGCCGCGGGCATCGGCACCGCGCTCACCGACGATCCGATGCTCACCGCCTGGATGCTGGACGAACAGGGCGGCGCCGCGCGCCGCGTGATCTTCGACTCCGAGGCGCGTCTGCCGGTCTCGAGCCAGCTCGTGCGCACCGCCGCCGAGGCCCCGGTGACCCTCATCTGCGGTCGCGCCGCCTCGCGGCCCGGCATCCTCGCGCTCGAGGCCGCGGGCGTCGAGGTGATCATGGTGGCCGGGGAGAACGAGGGGGCCCGGCTGCGCTCCGCGCTCGACGAGCTCGGCGCGCGCGACGTCCAGTCGGTGCTGCTCGAGGGCGGCCCGCATCTGGCGGGGGCGTTCTTCGACGCCGGCGAGGTCGACGAGGTGCGCGCGTTCGTCGCTCCGATCGTCGCCGGCGGCCGGTCGGCCCGCCCGCCCGTCGAGGGACAGGGCGTCGAGGCCGTGGGCGAGGCGCCCCGCGCGCTGTCCACCGACGTCGAGCGCATCGGCGAGGATGTGCTCATCACCGCACGGCTCAAGGAGTGGTGAGCGGATGTTCACGGGACTGGTCGGCGCCACCGGAACGGTCGCGGGTGTCCGTCGCGGTCCGGACGGCGCGCTGCTGAGCGTGGCCAGCGTCCTGGCCGCCGAGCTGTCGGACGGGGACTCGGTGGCGGTCAACGGGGTGTGCCTCACCGCCGTGGACCCCGAACCCGACCGCTTCTCCGCCGACGTGATGGCCGAGACGCTCCGCCGCTCCTCGCTCGGGCCGCTCGCCGAGGGCGCCCTCGTGAACCTCGAGCTGCCGCTGCGCGCCTCCGATCGGCTCGGGGGGCACATCGTGCAGGGACACGTCGACGGCCTGGGTCTCGTCGAGGCCGTCGAGCAGGAGGGCTTCGCGCGCGTCGTGCGCGTGGGCTGCGGGCCCGAGGTGCTGCGCTACGTGGTGGGGAAGGGGTCGATCGCGGTCGACGGCGTCTCGCTGACCGTCGCGGCGGTCGACGACGAGGGCTTCGCGGTCTCGCTCATTCCCGAGACGCTCGAGCGCACCACCCTCGGGGTGGCGCGGCCGGGCACCGCGGTCAACCTCGAGGTCGACGTGATCGCCAAGTACGTCGAGAAGCTGGCCGCGACGGCGGCGCTGCGCGCATGACACTCCGGGGGGACACCCCCCGGACACCCCCCGCTTGGGTGCGGGATCGCTTCGCATGGGCGGGGGGCCGCGGCGCATGAGCCCCGCCTCTCCGTTCTCCACGATCGAGGCCGCGCTCGAGGACGTCCGCGCCGGACGCATGATCGTGGTCTGCGACGACGAGGATCGCGAGAACGAGGGCGATCTCGTGATGGCCGCCCAGTTCGTCACCCCCGAGGCCATCAACTTCATGGCCAAGGAGGCCCGCGGGATCATCTGCCTGGCGCTCACCCCCGAGCGCTGCGACGAGCTCGGCCTCGACCTCCAGACCGCCAAGAACGAGTCCTCGCTCGGGACGGCGTTCACGGTGCAAATCGACGCGCGCGAGGGAGTCAGCACCGGCGTCTCCGCGCACGACCGCTCCCGCACCATGCAGGTGGCCATCGACCCGCGCAGCGGCGCCGACGACATCGCCGGCGGTGGGCACGTCTTCCCGCTGAAGGCCAAGGACGGCGGCGTGCTCGAGCGCACCGGCCACACCGAGGCCGCCGTCGACCTGGCCCGGCTCGCGGGGCTGCGCCCGGCCGGGGTCCTCTGCGAGGTCGTGTCGCAGCAGGACGAGGGCGACATGGCGCGCTTCGAGGAGCTGCGGGCGTTCAGCGACGAGCACGGGCTCGCGCTCATCTCGATCGCCGACCTCGTGGCGTACCGGCGCCACCACGAGAAGCAGGTCCGCAAGGTCGCCGAGGCCCGCATCCCGACCCGCCACGGGGAGTTCCGCGCGGTCGGCTACGAGTCGGTGCTCGACGGGACCGAGCACGTCGCCCTGGTGCAGGGCGAGATC
>JACCZP010000236.1 GCA_013695885.1 Thermoleophilaceae bacterium
CTGGGCCCTGCGGCAGGTCATCGGCGTGCTCGTGGTGTCCGCTTTCCTCGCCCTCGCCCTCGGGCCCGCCGTCTACGGGCTCGAGCGCCTGCGCGTGCCGCTGGTCCTCGCCATCCTCATCGTCTACGTCGGGATAGGGCTCGCGATCGCCGGTGTCGCCGTCGCGGTGGTACCGGCGGTGGCCGTCCAGGTGAACGGTCTCATCGATGCCATCCCCGGCTACATCGACGCCGCCCGCAGTGGCGACCGCTTCGGGATCGGGCAGGCGCTCGGCCGCCAGATAGATGCCCTACCAAGCCGCGCGGAGGAGGCCGTCGGTGCGGTCCAGACCGTCACCGTAGGAGTGTTCTCGGGCGTGGTGCAGTTCGTCACCGCTCTGGTGGTCACCTTTCTGCTGCTGCTCGACGGCCGCCGTCTCGCGGAGCTGTTCTTCGCCCAGCTCGTCCCGGCGCGCGTCCGTGAGGCGCGCGTGGTCACGGAGAGGGTCTACAAGGCCGTCGCCGGTTACGTGATCGGAAACGCGGCCATCTCGCTCATCGCCGGCCTCAGCGCCTACGTCGTGCTGCGCATCCTCGGCGTGCCGTTCGCCGGAGCGCTCGCGGTGGTGATGGGTCTGCTCGACCTGGTGCCGATCGTCGGGGCGTCCGTCGCGGGCGGCATCATCGCGATCTTCGCGGCCATCGCGGACTTCCCCACCGCGCTGATCGTCTGGGCCGTGTTCTTCGTCGTCTACCAGCAGGTGGAGAACAACGTCCTCCAGCCCATCGTCTACAAGCGCACGGTGGAGCTGTCCCCGCTGGCCGTGATCGTCGCCGTGCTGGTGGGAGGAGTGCTGTTCGGCGTGGTGGGCGCGCTGATCGCGATCCCTGCGGCCGCCGCGATCGAGATTCTCGTCGAGACCTACCGTCCCCTCACGTCTCCGCCCGAAGAGCCGCCGCGCCCTCCGGCGGGAGGTGGCCCGGAGCTCGGCGCGGCCTGAAGCCCTACAGCGCCGCCGGCGCGGGCGCGGCGACCTTCGCCTCCCCGGTACGCGGGCCCGCGATGACTAGGCTGGGGCGATGGCTCAATACGACGCGGACAAGGTCAGAGCGCAACTCGAGCGCCGGATCGAGGAGATCGAGGGCACTCGCTCGCGGATGCATGCCGAGGGCGATGGCACGCAGGCGAACGAGCTCGCCGACTACGACCAGCATCCCGGCGATGCGGGCTCCGATACGCACGACCTGGAGATCGAGGCCACCACGGACGTGTTCCTCGACGAGGAGCGCCGCCGGATCGACGAGGCGCTCACCGCCCTCGACGAGGGCACCTACGGAACCTGCGTCGTGTGCGGCAAGGAGATCCCGGCGGGGCGACTCGAAGCCAAGCCCGACGCCGTGCGCTGCGTCGACGACCAGCGCCACTTCGAGGGTGAGCACCGGGTGGCCAACCAGCCGCCGGCGGAGCGCTAAGCCGGGTGGCCACCCTCTACCGCTGCAAGACGCCGGGCGACGCGCTCTGCGCCTGCGGGAAGGTTGCGCGCCGCCTGCGGCAGTCGGGGATCGAGTTCGAGGAGGTCCGCGTCCCCTACATGAAGCGCTACCGCCCCGAGGTCGCCGCCCTCACGGATCAGCGCTGGGTGCCGGTGCTGGTGCACGGCGAGGAGGTGGTGCACGACTCGCATCGCATCGCCGAGTACCTCGACCACCTGGACGCCGAGGGGTCGCAGGAGCGTGCGGGAGGTCCGGCCCCTCGTCGGTCCGCCTCGGGCGAGGGCACCGCGGCGCGAGGCTGATGGCCCTCCACGTCAAGCTCCTGGCGGGTGCCGCCCGTCGCTACGGGCCGCCGCTGGCCCACGCCGCCTACCGGCGCTGGAAGGCCATGACGCCCGAGGAGAAGGAGCGCTACCGCCGTCAGATGCGCGAGTACGCCGGTCGAGGACGGGCGGTCGCAAAGGGCGCGGCCGGTCGCGTCCGGGGGCGCGGCGGTCCCCCCGAGCCCCGCGCGTAGGCTTCGGTCGCGGGCTATCGGGCGGGCTGCGTCCGGTAGCGAGCCGGTCCGCCCCCCGAGCCCGGTCCCCTACCCGAGCCGGTTCTCGAGCCCGAGCGGCGCGGTCTGCGGAGACTCCTCGGCAGGCGGCTCCGGGACCTGCTCGCCGGTCGGCTGGGCGACGCCGAGGGTGTCGGCCAGCTCCCCGGTGTCGTACATCTCGGTGACTATGTCGGCGCCCCCGACCAGGTTGCCGTCCACGAAGAGCTGGGGGATGGTGGGCC
>JACCZP010000249.1 GCA_013695885.1 Thermoleophilaceae bacterium
CGGGAGTCCCTGCACGAGCGCGAGCGGCTGCTGCACGTGGCCGGGCACCTCGTCCGGCCCCTGCCCATGGTCATCCCCATCTACGAGTCCGACCGCCGCGGGCCGCGGCTCATCCGCCTCGGAATGGCAGCCTACGACGCCCTGTCGCTGCGCAAGAGCCTCGATCACCATCACGTGCTGAGCGTCGAGGAGCTGCTCGAGCGGGAGCCCGGCCTCGTGCCCGACGGCCTGAAGGGCGGCGCGCTGTACTACGACGCCCAGGTCGAGTTCCCCGAGCGCCTCGTGGTGGAGAACGCGCTGTCGGCGAGGGAGGAGGGCGCGCTGGTGCTCACCTACGCCGGGGTGGAGCGCATCCTCGTCGAGGAGAACGTGGTGCGGGGAGTCGAGCTCCGCGACCGCCTCGGCGGCGGGACGTACACCGCGCGGGGCGAGGTGGTGGTGAACGCCGCCGGTCCGTGGGTCGACGAGGTGCTTCGGGGCGTGCCCCGTCCCAGCCGGCGATGGATCGGCGGCACCAAGGGGACCCACGTGGTGGTCGCGCCCTTCCCCGGCGCCCCGCGGAGCGCCCTGTACCTGGAGGCCGGCGAGGACGCCCGCCCCTACTTCGTAGTGCCCTGGAACGACCTGTACCTGATCGGAACGACCGACTCGCGCTACGACGGCGACCTCGACCACGTCGAGCCCACCGACGAGGAGATCGACTACCTCGTGAGAGAGACCAACCGTGTTCTGCCCGGGGCAGGGCTCGACTCGACCTCGGTGCTGTACGCGTACGCCGGGGTGCGGCCGCTCCCCTACGTGGAGGACGGCGCCGCGGGCGCCATCACACGACGCCACATCGTCCACGACCACGCGCCCGACCTGGCCGCCGGGCTCGTCTCGATCGTCGGCGGCAAGCTCACGACGTACCGCAGCCTGGCCGAGGAGGCCGTGGACCTGGTCCTCCAGCGCCTCGGCCGCCGCAGCCGCGGCTCTCGCACCGCCGAGGTCCCCCTTCCGGGCGGCTCGGCCGGCCCGTTCGAGGGCTTCGCCGCCACCTTCAAGGCCACGAGCGGCCTGGACGAGGCCACCGCGGAGCGCCTCCTGCGCGTCTATGGGGTTCGCGCCACCGCAGTCGTGGCGATCGCCGAAGGTGACGCGGCGCTCGGAGAGGCGCTCGAGGGCGCCCCCGGGTCCCTGGCCGCCGAGGTCGTGCACGCCGTCCGCCACGAGGGCGCGCAGACCCTCGCCGACGTGCTGCTTCGGCGCACGATGGTCGGCCTCGGCCCGACCGCCGGCATCGGGCCGGACCGCGCGGCGGCTCGGGTGGCGCAGAGCCACCTCGGATGGGACGAGACCCGCGCCGCACGCGAGGTGGAGGACTTCCGCCGCTATATGCGCCGCTACCGCCCGCGCGGGCTGGCGGAGGCCTGAGCGACGGAGCCCCGGCCGTGAGGCCGGGGCTCGGGATACGGGTTCGGCCTGGTGCGGCCAGGGCGCGTCGGCTACTTCGTGAAGCCCTCCTCCTTGAGGTAGTCGCGCGCCACCTGCTCAGGCTCCTGCTTGTCGATGTCCACGCGCGAGTTCAGCTCGCGCATGACCTCCACGGTGAGCGGCGCCTGAACCTGCTCGATCACCTTCTGGCCGTCAGGGCCGATCTTCTTCAGCGCATCGTTGCGGATGCCGAACGACACGTTGTACGGGGGGAAGAACTTCTTGTCGTCCTCGAAGACCGCGTACTTGGGAAGCGTGAGCTGGGCGTCGGTGGTGAAAAGGAAGGCGATGTCCGCCTCCTTGGCGTCGAGGATGTCGTAGGGAGTCTCGCTCTTGACGGTCTCCTTGAAGTCGAGTCCGTAGACGCGCTTCACCCCGAGGGCGCAGTCGTCGCGCTGGGCGCACTCCGGGTAGGAGGTCACGGTCAGGTCCTTGGACTTCGGCGCGAGCTCGGAGGTGTTCCTGATGCCGCCGAGCCGGTCCGCGGTCTCCTTCAGGGCGCCGAGCCGGTAGGTGTTCTCGAACGGCGTGGGTGGGAGCGCGGTGATGTCCTCCTTGGCGAAGGCGGCCTTGGTCTGCTGGTAGGCCGCCTGCGCCTCCTTGGGCACGTCCTCGGTCTTCATGTCGAAGAACGAGGTGAGCGACGTGCCGGTGTACTCGGGGTAGCCGTCGATCTGCCCGCCCTTGAGCGCCTTGAAGGCGATTTGCTCGGAGCCTAGGTCGAGCTGCTTCTTGACCTTGAAGCCGGCTGCCTCGAGCGCCTGGGCGTAGATCTCGCCGAGGACGTACTGCTCGGTGAAGTTCTTCGAGCCCACCGTGATATCGCCCTTGGTCTCGGCGCCGGGGACCTTCTGGATGGCCTTGGCACCCCCGCCGGCAGGCGGGGCACCGCCTCCGCCGCCCTGCTCGCCGCAGGCGGCCACCACCATGGCCAGGGACAATGCGGCGAGTGCCGCGATGATGAGTCGAATCGATCTCACGTTGTCTGAGTCCTCCTTCTGAGGGTTGCGAACAATCCGCGCCGGCGCTCCGGCGCGACGGTCTTGAGGCCTCGGGGGGTAATGGCCTGCTGCACGGCTCCGAGTCCGGCTGAGATGACGAGGGTCAGGATCGCCACCAGGACGGCCGCCCCGAGCTGCCCGGCCGGGCCGTGGACGTTCGGGGAAAGGATCGGCACGCCCAGCGTGTCCACGCTGGCGAACGGCGCGATGGTCGCGGTGGCCACCACCGCCACGGTGGCGATGCGGATGCCGCTGAACGTCGTCGGGAGCCCGAGCGGGAACTCGACCCGGCGGAGGATCTGGCCCTCGGTGAGGCCCATGCCGCGAGCGGCGTCCACGGTGTCGGGCTCGATCTGGGTGGTGGCCACGTACGTGCTGGTGAGGATCGGCGGGATCGCGAGGAGCACGAGCACCAATCCGAAGGCGTCGAAGCCCACGCCGATGTAGGCGATGAAGAAGCCGATCAGCGCCAGCGGGGGGATCGCGCGCCCTGCGTTGGTGATGTTCACGGCCAGGAACTCGGCGCGACGCGTGTGGCCGAGGTAGAGCCCGAGCGGCACGGCGATGAGGACGGCCACCGCCACCGAGACGAAGGACAGGACCAGGTGGTTGACGAGGTACGGGATGAGCGCCGGTCCTCCGACCTGAAGGCCTCCTGTCACGGACTCACCGCCGACGAACACGTAGCGGAAGGCGTCGACGAACTCCGGGACCACGGCGAGCGGGAGGATCACGTGAGCCTCGCCCGGGTCCAGGGGGTGGACGCCTTCTGGAGCGTGCGGATGAGGGAGTCGAGGGCGACCGCGAGCAGGACGCAGAGTCCGCCGGCCACGACGACATTCGACTTGAACGAGATCTGCGACTCGATCGACTCGCCGAGGCCCCCTGCGCCGGCGAGGAAGGCCAGAGTGGCGAGCCCGACTGTGGTGACCGACGCGATCCGGAGACCGGCGAAGATCTCGGGAAGGGCGAGCGGAAGCTCGACCTTCCACAGGAGCTGGCGCTCGGTCAGGCCCATGCCTCGCGCCGAGTCCTTGATGTCCTCGGGCACGCCCGCGAGTCCGGTGACCATGCTCCGGAGCATGGCGTTGAGCGAGTAGGCGGTCAGCGCGATGAGCGCGGAGACCGTGCCGAAGCCCGTGAACGGCAGGAGCAGGAGGAACGCCGCCGGGCTGGGGATGGTGTAGAGCACCTCCGTGAGCCCGACCAGCGGCCCGTTCAGTCGCCGCCGGCGGTGCGCGACGACGGCCATGACGGCGGCGATCGCGAAGCCGATGACCACGGACACGACCGTCAGGAGCACGTGCTGGAAGAACGGATCGACGTAGCGGTCCCAGTTCTGCACGATCCACTCGGGGCAGAAGCCGTTCTCGGCCACGCACCCGGCTCCCGAGCGGTTCCTCTGCTGGGTCTGGGCGAAGAGCGAAGCGCCTCCCTAGGTCGCGAGGGCGTCGGCGCCGGTGCGGGCCGGGGCGACGCCGTGGACCCCCTGGCCGACGAGCTCGATCGAGAGGACCCCGGTGGCCCGCCCCTGCTCATCGACAACCACCCCGTACTGGAGCTCCGACCCGAGCAGGTCGGCGAGCGCATCGCGCAGGATGTCGTCCATCTCGACGGTCGGCTCCGCCCGGGAGCGGAGATCGGCCTTGACCTCCTCGCCGGCGTAGGCGCGGTCGCTCAGCCAGCCGATCGGGCAGCCGTCCTCGTCGACGAGCAACGGGATCTTGACGTCGGCCTTCTCCAGCTTCTGCCGCACGGACGCGGTCGTCTCGCCCTTTCGCACCATCGGCGCCTGCCACAGGTCGATGTCCCTGACGCGCTGCAGCGCGAGGCGCTTGAGCGCCCGGTCGTTGCCCACGAAGTCCTTCACGAACTCGTCGGCGGGATTCATGAGCAGCTCCGCCGGTTCGGCGTACTGGGCCAGCCGACCGCCCTGCTTGAGGATCGCGATCCGGTCACCCATCTTGATGGCCTCGTCGATGTCGTGCGTTACGAAGACGATGGTCTTGCGGAGCTCCACCTGTAGGCGCAGAAACTCGTTCTGAAGGCGCTCGCGGTTGATCGGGTCGATGGCCCCGAACGGCTCGTCCATGAGCATCAGCGGGGGATCGGTCGCCAGCGCGCGGGCGACGCCGATGCGCTGGCGCTGTCCTCCGGAGAGCTGAGCGGGATAGCGGTCGCGGGTCTGCTCGGGGTCGAGCTGGACGAGTTGGAGGAGCTCCTCGACACGCGCGGCGATGCGGTCCCTGTCCCATCCGAGCAGCTTCGGAACGGTCGCGATGTTGTCCGCGATCGTGAGGTGAGGGAAGAGCCCCACCTGTTGGATCACATAGCCGATCTCTCGCCGGAGCTCGTACGGCGTGCGGTCGGTGACGCTCTGACCTCCCACGAGAATGTCGCCGTCGGTGATCTCGACCATGCGGTTGACCATCCGCATCGCGGTCGTCTTGCCGCACCCCGACGGCCCGACCAGCACGCAGATCTCGCCGGCTGGGACTTCGAGCGAGAGATGGTCGACCGCGGGCTCCTCCTGCCCTGGATATAGCTTCACGACATCCCGGAGCTCGAGCGTGGCGGCTTGGCGCCCGGCCGGGGATGCGGTACTCGTCTGGGCGGGGTCGGAGGCGTTCACGACGCGGGGCCCGCCGGGCGGCGGACGACGGATGTTAACGCGGGGGCCCGGCCCTGGCGGACCCCTCGCGAAGCGCCAGACGATCGAGCTCGGAGGCGAGGGAGAGTCGCAGTGCGGCGAGTTCCTCCCCGTTCGCCGAGCGGTCGATTCCACTCTCCCAGGCGTCCGCGCTGCCGATCGCGGGGAGTGGGCGCGCCGCCTCCGCCGCGGTCTCTCGGCCTCTGAGGCGCCGGGCCCCGGCACGTCCCCTGTCAAACACGCGGGCAAGGAGGCTGGGGGCCACTCGACGAGGGTACGGTCGCGCCCGGACAGGTGGCCGCGGCGAGCGCCTGTGGCTTCGGGTCGTGTCCATGCCCCGGCTTCACACCGTCCTGTCGGAGTGCCCTCCTGGGGCACCAGGGCAGGGCACTGGACGATGTCAGCCTGCCCCGGCGTCGAAGTGTCCCATCCCCGTGCCCTCCTGGGGCACCGGGGCAGGAAGGTCTTAGTCTCGCAACAACGGCCGGAGCTCCGCGAGCATGAGTTTCGGCTGCTCGAAGACGTCGCCGTAGGTGTAGCGGCGAAACTCGTCTCCACGCGCCCGAGCCTCGCGTTCGCGGCGGCGATCCTGCTCCCAGGCGTGGCGCGAGCTGTGGTAGCGGTAGCCGTCGAGCTCCACGGTGAGTCCCCGGGCGGGCCAACGGCAGTCCACGCGCCGACTCCCGGCGGGGCGATTTGTTCGCGGAAGGGGGAGCTCCGCTTCGCGCAGGCGCTCGAGGAACCCCGCCTCCAGTCGGCTGAGCGTGACCGGGGCATCGCCACGCAGGATCACCCGGAACTTCCCGGCGCCCCGGCTGGTCGGCCGCCGATCGAGCACGGACTCGACCTGGCGCGGAGTCGTCCCGTGGCAGACGCCGGCCTCGTGGCAGGCCCGCGCCAGGTCGTCGACGTCGAGCGTGGCGCCAAGGTCGACAAGGGTGCGCGCGACCGTCGTGCACGGGATCCCGCGGACACACATGACGTCCCGGAGGTCGATGCGCCGCGATCGCACCGTGCGGACCCCAGGGATCTGTCGCTCGGTCGGCGTGATCACCTCGGGTTCGGGTGGCGTGCCGTTCAGCAGGCCGATCAGGTGTCCCGCCGCCGCGCCGGCGAGGAACGCCCCGCGGCCGCACGCCCGGACCGCCGCCAGGTAGCGGGCTTCGAGGCTCGGTGCGCGATGACCCACGCGGTAGACGCCCGGATGCACACGGAGGAGTGCGCCAGTGTCAAGTCGGTGCCGAATCTCCTTCAGGGTCAGACCGGCGCCCAGTGACTCTGCACGCGTCACCACCCCGTGGTTGCGACCGGCGATCCGAGCCAGCTTTCGCTCCACAGTGAGGTGGTTTGCTCGCATCACCTATCAGAGGTGTGGGCCTCCCGAGCTCGCCCCCCGGACAGGAGTGGCCATGGGCACGCCCGCCCTCCTAAGGTCTCCGCCGTGAAGCTCTACGTCTGCTTCGGCACCTTCGTCAAGGCCCCTCGGCCGGGCGGACATCCCTGCGGCAACGCCTATGTCGCGCTCCGCGAGGCCGGCCACGACCCCGAGGTGGTCAAGTCGTACGGCCTGGCCCCGCTTCCCGACGGCATCTTCAATCGCACGCAGGGGCGGCAGGAGGTCAAGCGCCTGACCGGCAACACGGTGGTGCCCGTGCTGGTCACCGACGACGGCGAGGTGCTCCAGGAGTCGCGGAGGATCGTCGAGTGGGCGGAGGCCCATCCCGCGGAGCGGAGCGGAGCCTCCGCTTAGGCGCGTCGCCCTACGCGGCGGCGCGGGCCGGTTCGGCCCGGTCCTGCTCCCCGCGGCGGAACTCGGCGAGCGCCCCGGCGATGCGGCGGTAGGCCCAAGCGTTGAGGCTCATGCCCACATGCGTCGAGTTGATCTCCACGCACCGGGCCGCTGGGTCGAGACAGGCGTGATAGTCGACCACTCCGTCGCTGCGCGAGTAGAGCGAGACGTACTCCACGCCCTCGGGGAAGGGATCGGCCACGGCCTGCCAGAACGGGTCGCAGCACTCCCCGTCGCGGCACCGGTAGGTGAAGAAGCCGGGGGCCCCGAGACTCCCCAGCGCGCCGACCATGAGTATCCCCGCCTTGACGAAGACGTTGGCGGCCAGGGGATTCAGCACCGGCGAGCCCAGGTTGACGATCCCCGAGACCAGATCGGGCCGGCGTACGGCCAGGGCGCGGGTGAACGTGCCGCCGCGGCTCTGCCCGATGAGCGCCACACGGCGCCCGCTCGATTCGGCGACGCACTCCAGGCGCCGCTCCAGCCGTTCGAAGGCGTCCCCCGAGCAGTCGACGTTGAATCGCATGCCGGCGCTCTTCGTCCGGTGCCCGGTGCGGCGCAGCCACCCGGTCATGACGCCGAGCGAGTTGTCGCCGGCAAGGAAGCCCGGGACCAGCAGCACCGGCTGCCCGCCGGCGTCCTCGACGCCGATGCCCCTGAACACCCGGCTCCGCACGAGGAGCGCCGCCTCGAGTCCGAGGCGGCTCTCGGCCCACACCGGTGGGTGTGGAGGAAAGAGCGTAGACAGGTTCATCCCGTACCCCTGGCGCGATCTGCTCTCCGAGCCGATCTGCCTGAGCACATGTTACATCGACCGGGCGGCTGGATTCCGTGAACGCGCCCTATTGGGCGCGGAGCCGGGCTCGGTAGCATCGCCGCCCGTGCGCGCCGCGACCATCCGCGATGGCTCCCTCGGGGTGGCCGACCATCCCGATCCGGAGCCCGGCCGCGGCGAGATCCTGGTCCGGGTGCGGGCGGCCGGCCTGAACGGAGCGGACATGCTCCAGCGCGCCGGGCGCTACCCCGCGCCGCCAGGCTCCCCTCGGGACATCCCCGGCCTCGAGCTGGCCGGCGAGGTCGTGGCCCGGGGGCCGGGTGCCGAGCGCTTCGACGAGGGCGACTGCGTGATGGCGATCGTGGGCGGCGGCGGCCAGGCCGAGCTGTGCACGGTCCACGAGCGAGGGGCCATGCCCGTGCCCGAGGGCCTCTCCTGGGAGGAGGCCGGCGGGTTCGCCGAGGTGTTCACCACCGCCCACGACGCCCTCTTCACCCAGGCCGGACTCGAGATGGGCGAGCGCCTCCTCGTGCACGGAGCGGCCGGGGGAGTAGGCACGGCAGCCGTGCAGATGGGCCGCGCCGCGGGGGCCACCGTCACCGCCACCGTGCGCAACGAGGCGAAGCGCGAAGGAGTCCAGGCCCTCGGGGCGCGCGTGCTGGCGCCCGAGGGATTCGCCGAGCACGGCCCCTTCGACGTGATCCTCGAGCTCGTGGGGGCGCCGAACCTCTCCTCGAACCTCGACGCCGTGGAGACGGGCGGGCGGATCTGCGTCATCGGCGTCGGGGGAGGTCCCAAGGGCGAGATCAACCTGCTCGGGCTGATGGGCAAGCGCGCCCGGATCCACGGGTCGACGATCCGGGCTCGGCCGCTCGAGGAGAAGGCGGCGGCCATGCGCGCGGTGGAGCGCCACGTGCTCCCGCTCCTGGACGACGGCACCGTGCGGGTGCCGATCGCCGAGACGTTCCCGCTCGACCGCGTCGAGGAGGCCTACGACCGCTTCGCCGAGGGCGGCAAGCTCGGAAAGCTGGTGCTGACGGTCGGATGACCGTGCCCGACGTCTTCCGCACGCCCGACGAGCGCTTCGCGGACCTGCCCGACTTCGACTACGAGCCGAGCTACCGCGAGGCAGAGGGGCTGCGGCTCGCCCACCTCGACGAGGGCGAGGGCCCACCGGTCGTCTTTCTCCACGGGGAGCCCACCTGGTCGTTCCTCTGGCGCAAGGTGTTCCCGCCGGTCCGCGACGCCGGCTTCCGCTGCGTGGTCCCGGACCTCGCCGGGTTCGGCCGCTCGGACAAGCCGACCGACGACGCCTGGTACTCCTACGACCGCCACACGGCGGTCATAGCGTCCCTGTTCGAGGAGCTCGACCTTCGCGACGCGACCGTGGTCGTACACGACTGGGGCGGCCCGATCGGGCTGCGGGTGGCCGTGGAGCACGCCGCTCGCGTGTCACGCATCGTGGCCATGGACACCGGGGTGTTCAACGGACGCCAGCACATGACCGACGCCTGGTACCAGTTCCGTGACTTCGTGGCGCGGACCCCCGACGTTCCGGTGGGAATGCTCGTGCGGAACGCCTGCCACGTCGACCCCGGCGAAGAGGTGGTGGCCGCCTACGAGGCGCCGTTCCCCAACCAGGAGTCGAAGGCCGGAGCGCGCATGTTCCCGGCCATCCTCCCCACCGAGCCCGACCACGACGGTGCCGAGGCCGGACAGCGCACGCTCGAGGGGCTCGTGGCCGACGATCGGCCGATGCTCGTCCTGTGGGCGGACTCGGATCCGGTGCTGCCCTTCGAGACCGGCGAGGGCTTCACGGACGCCCTCCGGGTCGCGCGCCCCCAGCCCGTGGAGGGTGCGAGCCACTTCCTCCAGGAGGACAAGGGGGAGGAGATCGGGGCGCGGGTCGCGGAGTGGCTGCGGAGCTGAGGCGGTGGGGACGGCCGGCCCTCAGCGCTGGGCTGCGCGCAGCACCTCACGCGCGATCACCCGGTAGCCCGCGGCGTTGGGGTGGATGTCGGGCCCCCGCGGCGGCGGCGCGCACGCCCAGCTCAGCCGGCACAGCCGCGCGACGGCGACCGGCACCGGCGCGCCGCCAGGGCCAGACTCGACCTGGACGAGCTCCGAGGAGCCGAACGCACCGGCCACGTCCGCCGTCCGCGCGCCGGCGCCCGCGTAGGCCCGTCGCAGGCCCCCGTTGAACGAGGCCGCGAGTGGCACCGAGGCGAGCGCCCGAATGCGGCCCTCCTCGCCGCGGAGGTAGAGCCCGAGGAACGGGTTCGAGTAGGTGATCCCCACGACCCGCGCGCCGCCCGCGACGCGACGCAGGCGCCGTGCGATTGCCCCGGCCCGGGCGGCGGCGTCCGTCGCACGCCCGCCGGCGCACGCGGCATCGACGCCCGACACCGACCCACAGCGCAGGACGTCGTTGGCGCCGATGGACACGGTCACGAGCGCAACCCGTCCCCGGTGGCGGCGCAGGAAGGCCTCGGCGGCTCGAAGCTGCGAGCCCGAGCGGTAGCGGCAGGGGCCGCCGGACTCCGACATCGTCACCGCGGTCTCCCCCGGGCATCCGAGCTCCACCAGCGCCAGCCCGCGCGAGCGCGCGACGATCGGCCCGTAGCCCTGCCGGGTGCGCACGGCGCGACCGTCCGGAGCGGGCTGGACACCGCGCGCGAGTGAGTCCCCTAGCGAGAGGTGGTAACGCGCGGGTACCGCCGCAGCGCGAGTTGCCGGCTCGGCGCGAGCCAGCGCCGCCGCGGGGGCCGGGGCGCCGCCGACGCCGCCCGAAACCGAGAGGGCGGCGGCCAGGCCCAGCAGCAGAGCGCGGAGGGCCATCGCCAGGGCGCCTAGCCCAGCCGCTCCACGATCATGGCCATGCCCATCCCGCCTGCGGCGCACATGGTCTCGAGCCCGACCTGCCCGTCGTCGCTCTCGAGGTCGTTCAGCAGCGTGGTCATGATCCGGGCGCCGGTCATGCCGAACGGGTGGCCGAGGGCGATGGCCCCGCCGTGGGGGTTCAGCCTCTCCATGTCGATCCCCACCTCGTCAGCGATCGGCAGCACCTGGGCGGCAAACGCCTCGTTCAGCTCCACCACGTCCACGTCCCCGATGCTCATGCCCGCACGCTTCAGCACGGTGCGTATGGCCTCGATCGGCCCCACGCCCATGATCTCGGGGGCGAGGCCGCTGGTGGCTGACGCGACGATCCGCGCCCGCGGCTTCATGCCGAGCTCACGCGCCCGATCCTCGGACATGACGAGCGTCGCCGCCGCGCCGTCGTTCAGCGGGCAGGAGTTGCCCGCCGTCACCGTCCCGTTCTCGCGGAACACGGGCTTCAGCTCGCCGAGCCTCTCGACGGTGGTGTTCGGTCGCGGGCCGTCGTCCTGGGAGACCGTGTTGCCGTCGGGCGTGTCCACGGGCACGATCTCGCGCTCGAAGAAGCCCGAGTCACGCGCCTCGACCGCCCGGTCCTGCGAGCGCTTGGCGTACTCGTCCTGATCCTCCCGCGACACCCCGTAGCGCTCGGCCACGTTCTCCGCGGTCTGGCCCATCGAGATGTAGGCGTCGGTGCGCCCGTCCTCCCCGTTCACGCGCTCGTTCTTGAAGTCCGGCTCGGGAAGCTCCGTGCCCTCGGGCGCCTGGCTCTTGATGTAGCCCATGAGCTGGGGCAACCCGTCCTCGCTCCACGGCCCGACGCGGCTCACGTGCTCGACGCCCGCGGCGATGAACGTGTGGCCCTCACCGGCCTTGATGGAGTGCGCGGCCATCCGGATGGCCTGGAGGCTGGACGCGCAGTAGCGGTGGACCGTCGTGCCGGTGGTGGCCTCGGGCAGGCGCGAGAGCAGGGTGAGGATGCGCCCGATGTTGTAGGACTGCTCGCCCTGGGGCAGCCCGCAGCCGCAGATCAGGTCCTCCACGTCCTCGGGGCTGAGCGCGGGGTTGCGGTCGAGGAGCGCGTCGATAACGAGGGCGCCGAGGTCATCCGGGCGCACGCCCGTCAGTGAGCCCTTGAACGCGCGCCCGATGGGGGTCCGCACGGAGTCGACGATCACGGCTTCGGGCATGGGTTCGTTCTCCTGAGGCTGGGGAGGGCACGAGCGGGATTGACTCGCGAGTCAACTTTCGGTCCAGATGCTAGAGCCGGGCGCGAGAGTGCCGCCCGGGCGCCGAGCGAGCGCAGACGCTCGAGGGCGTCGGCGTCGCGGGCGGGGGCCACCACGCGCTCGGCGCCCAGCGAGTCGAGTCGGGCGGCGCGCATCAGAGCGGCCGGGCCAGGCTCACCGCGAAGAGGCCGTCCTCGTCGGTGAACAGCGCCTCGAGCCCGAGCCCGGCGGTGCGCAGCTCCTCTTCGAGACCCTCGGGTGTGAACTTGGTGGAGATCTCGGTGAGCATTTCCTCTCCGTCGGCGAAGTGCACCTCGATCCCCGCGGCGGCGATCCGCACGTGTTGCTCGGCGCGGGCCACGAGGCGCATCTCGATCCGCGAGGCGTCGGGGTCGAACACGGCCCGGTGCTCGAACGCCTCTGGCTCGAAGTCGCCACCGAGGGCGGTGTTCACGTTGCGCAGCACGTTGCGGTTGAACTCCGAGGTCACGCCGGCGGCGTCGTTGTAGGCGGCCTCGAGCACGGCCGGGTCCTTGCGCAGGTCGGTCCCGAGGAGCAGGAAGTCGCCGGAGCCGAACAGCTCTCGCAGGCTGGCGAGGAAGGTCGCTCTCTGCTCGGGGAAGTGGTTCCCGAACGTCCCCCCGAGGAACGCGAACAGGCGGTGCTCACCGGCGGGCAGGTGGGGGAGGTGGCGCTCGAAATCGCCCACCAGGCCGTGCACCCGCAGGCCGGGGTAGAGCTCGCACAGCTCGAGCGCCGAGCGCTCGACCACCGCCTCGGAGACGTCCACCGGCACGTAGCGCTCGAGCGTCCCGGCGCCGGCCATCGCGTAGAGCAGCGCGCGCGTCTTCGAGGCCGACCCCGAGCCTAGCTCCACCAGCTCCCGCGCGCCCGTGAGCTCGACGATCGTCGGCGCGTGGCGGTTGAGTATCGCCCGCTCGCACCGCGTGGGGTAGTACTCGGGCTGCTCGGTGATCCGATCGAAGAGCTCCGACCCGCGGGCGTCGTAGAAGTACTTCGGCGGCAGCTCCTTCGGCCTACGCTCGAGCCCGGCGCGGATGTCGGCGGCCATCGAGTCGAGCGAGCCCTCCTCGAGGAAGGAGTCGATCTGGATGTCGGGGGCGGCGAGCGTGGCCATCTACGCTGCGCAGCGGAAGCCGACGAAGATCTGGCGGCGCTCGGGCAGGTCCCACGATCGGAACGTGGAGCGCACGGCGTCCGAGCGGGTCGCCCACGATCCGCCGCGGAGCACGCGATAGCCCTTGCCGAAGTGGGTCTCCGAGTACTCGCGGTAGGGGAACGCGCGGAACCCCGGGTAGCCCCGGAGCTCGTTCGTGGTCCACTCCCATGCGTCCCCGATCAGCCCGAGGACGCCGTACGCCGACGCCCCTCCCGGCAGCCCCCCCGCCACGGCGGGCCCCATCGACCGCTGGTCGAGCGTCACCCGCCCCGGCGACGGCCGCTCCTCGCCCCACGGCCAGGTGCGCTTGGCTACGGCGTCGGCATCCCAGGTGGCGGCCTTCTCCCACTCGGCCTCGGTGGGCAGCCGCTTCCCGCGTGAGCGCGCATAGGCCTCGGCCTCGAAGAACGACACGTGCATGACCGGCAGCTCGGCGCGGAGCTCCTCGGTGCGGTCGAACGCCCGGACCCGCCCGTCGGCCCCCCAGTATCCGGGGCGCTCGGTGCCGGAGGCCCTCCGCCACGCCCACCCCTGCTCGGACCACCACTCGGGGCGTGAGTACCCGCCCTCCTCAACGAACTCGAGGTACGCGCCGTTCGACACGGGGGCGCGGTCGATCTCGAACGCGGGGACGTGGACCTCGTGCTGCGGGCGCTCGTTGTCGTAGGAGAAGCCCGCTTCCGGTCCGGCGCCCATGAGGAACGGGCCGCCCTCGACGGCGACCATCTCGCCCTGCGCATGGCGCGCGCCGTGCACGGGAGGGTGCTCCGGCTCCCGTCGCAGCGTCCCCGGTGGGGCGATCTGGAGGGTCTGGAGCATGGTCTCGTTGTGCTGGTGCTCGTGCTCCACGAGCATCTCCCAGACGAATCCGCCCGCGTTCAGCGGGTCGTCGGGGTTCGAGAGGTCCGCGTGCTCGAGGCCCTCGAGGGCCCGCTCGTGGACGTCGGCCAGGTAGGTCCGGGCCTCGGCACAGCGCAGGTACGGAAGGTCGCCCCGCTCCGCCCGGGGGGTCTCCTCGGCGTCGTAGACCTCGAAGAGCTCGGGCCGGAGCCCCTCGCGGCCGCTTGCGCGGGAGATCCACAGGTCGGCGAAGGCCGCGATGTGCCCGAGGTCCCAGGCGAGCGGGCTGAGCAGCGTGTCGTGCACCCGATCGAGAGCCTCGTCGCATACCGGCTCCACGAGCCACAGGGTGTGCCCGTGCGCCTCCGCGAGCCGCGCGGCGAGGTCGCGCTCGGGCAGCGCTTCGACCCCTCCAGGGGGCAGTGTTTCGGAACGCGGGCGTCGCACGGCGGGGCTGAAGGAATCGTATCCAGCCGTGTGAGCCCCATGTGCACCCGCCAGCGCTTCGTAAGACGACTGGGCGCGCGGACGCTGGGGGCGTGCCGCCCGGGCGCTCCGGCGCGCCCCCCGCACGTCGATTGCAACCCTCCGCGCGGCTAGACCCCGCCTCCCGGGCGTGGTGTTACGGTTCGGCCACGATGAAGCTCACGCGACTGGGTTGGGCGGAGCTGGTGGGCTTGGGCGCGGCGATCGTGCTCCTCGCGTCGCTGTTCATGCCCTGGTTCCTCACCCAGACGGGGAACCGCAACTCGCGCATCAGCGGCCTTCGCTCCCAGCGCGAGACCATCGACGCGTTCGTGGCCTTCGACATCTTCAGCTGGGTCCTTCTGATCGCCTGCATCGCGCCGTTCGTGCTCGCCCTCATCGTCGTGAGCGGGACCACCCTCAACTGGGATCGCGGCGAGGTGACCGCGATCATCGGCGTCTGCTGCGCGGTGCTCATCCTCTACAACGGCCTTCTGGGCGGCAAGCCCGACGACGGGGTGGAGATCACCCTCGGGCCGGGCTGGTACGTGGCCCTCTTCTCATGCCTCGGCATCTTCTTTGGCGGGGTGCTGCGCATGGCCGAGAAGGGCGTAACGAACAAACCGCCCGGGATCTGATGGCTCCCGAGCCCGAGGAGCCCTCGCCGGCCGCTGGCGCCACGGTGGATGCGCCGGACCGCAACCTCGCCCTCGAGCTGGTCCGGGTGACCGAGGTGGCGGCGCTCGCCTCGGCGCGCTGGGTGGGCCACGGCGACAAGGAGTCGGCCGACCAGGCCGCGGTGGACGCCATGCGCCTCCTTCTCGACACCGTGAGCATGGACGGAATCGTCGTCATCGGCGAGGGCGAGAAGGACGAGGCGCCCATGCTCTACAACGGGGAGCGGATCGGGAACGGGTCGGCTCCGGAGGTGGACATCGCGGTCGACCCGCTCGAGGGCACGAGCCTCACCGCCAAGGGCTTCCCGAGCGCGCTGTCGGTCATCGCACTGGCCGAGCGCGGGGCGATGTTCGATCCCGGCCCGTGCTTCTACATGCAGAAGATGGCGGCCTCCGACGAGCTCGCGCACCTGCTCGACCTCGACCGCCCGCTGCCCGAGACGCTCGGCCTGATCGCGAAGGAGAAGGGCACCGACGTCCGCGACGTGACGGTGGTCATGCTCGACCGCCCGCGCCACGAAAAGGCCACGCGCGAGATCCGCGAGGCCGGCGCGCGCATTCGCTTCATCTCCGACGGTGACGTCTCCGCCGCGCTGCTGGCCGTGACCGAGCGCTCGCCGGTGGATCTGCTCTGGGGGATCGGGGGCACCCCCGAGGGGGTGATCACCGCGGCGGCCGTCAAGTGCATCGGCGGGCAGCTCGTCGGCCGCCTGTGGCCGCGCGACGAGGACGAGCGCCGCGCCGCCCTCGACGCCGGCTACGACCTGGAGGAGCAGCTCGACCGCGACCGCCTCGTCACCGGTCACGACGCCTTCTTCGCCGCGACCGGGGTGACCGACGGCGACGTCCTCCAGGGCGTGCGCTACTCCTCGAGCGGCGCGACTACCGAGTCGCTCGTCATGCGTTCACGATCGGGCACCGTGCGCCGGGTGAAGGCCGAGCACGACCGTTCGAAGTTGCGGGAGCTGAGCGGCGAGCGCTAGGGCTGGGCGGGTCACGCCGCCTCGGCCTCCCGCACCTCCCCCTCCGGCGCTCCGGCCGCCACCTGCTCGCCGCGCAGCGCCGCGGCCTTCGAGGGCGCGAGGTCGAGGTTGGCGATCGACCGCAGGAAGCCGTGGGTCACGAGGATGTGGATGCGCAGCTGGGTGACCCGGTAGAGCCAGCGGCCGAAGCTTGAGAACCAGCCCCAGCCGGCGATCAGCGGGTAGAAGTTCGCCACCTCGGAGGTGACGTTCGCCACGACCTCGTTCGGGCGCTTGCCTTCCTCCCGCCTCACGGCCAGGCGCAGGAAACCCTTGCTCCGGCCGAAGGGCGCGACGAGGATCCCGCTCGCGATCCGCCAGGTGACCTGCCCGAAGTCGCTCTCGGTCTCGTACTCGGGGGCATGGAAGGTCAGGAGCTTCAGCGGCCGGCTGAGCAGGACGACCTCCCGGCCGTCCCGGGTGTAGACCACGCGCAGCAGCCCGAGCGAGACCTTGGAGAGGTAGGCCCAGTACGTGCGGGCGAGGCGCTCGAGGTACTCCGGGCTCCACACGCTGTCGAGCTCGACCTTGGGGAGTGTCACCCGCGCGCACTGGCGGGTGGTCACGCCGTCCGCCTCGGACGATCCGGGCGTGGGCGCGTCGATCAGCTCCACCCGTGCGCGGGCGCGCTGCCAGCGGCGGAAGAGACGTCGGGGGTCACGGGGGCGCACGGAGCGAGTCCTCAGAACAGGAGCTCGATGGGGACGGAGGAGCCCGCCTCGACCGCGCCCTCTCCCGCCTCGACCAGGGCGAACGCACCCGCGCCGAGCATCGAGGTGAGCACGTGCGAGCCCTGCTCCTTGGTCGGCTCGACGTGCCAGCCGTCGGCTCGGGCCTCGAGGCGGCAGCGCACGACCTCGTCGCGCTCGGGCTGGCGCTCCACGCGGCGGTCGAGCACGGCGTTGGTGCGGGTGTCGAGCGGTTCGGCGCCGGCGAGGCGCCGCAGAGCGGGGCGCACGAAGAGATGGAAGGTAACCATGGCCGAGACCGGGTTGCCGGGGAGGCCGAACACGAGCTTCTCGCCCAGGACCCCGAACCACGTGGGCTTGCCGGGCTTGAGCGCCACGCGCCAGAACACCTCCTCGACGCCGATGTCGATGAGGGCGGGCTTCACGTGGTCGTGCGGCCCGACCGACACCCCGCCGGACACGCAGACCACGTCAGATTCCTCGAGTGCCGCCTCGAGCGCCCGGCGGGTGGCCTCGGGGTCGTCGGGCACCACCTCGCGACGCACGACCGTGGCTCCGGCGCGCTCGGCCTGAGCCGAGAGGCTGTAGGCGTTCGAATCGCGGATCTGACCGGGAGCGAGCGGCGTGCCGGGCTCGACGAGCTCGTCGCCGGTCACCGCCACGGTCACGCGCGGACGGCGCCCGCACGCCACCTCGGGACGGCCGAGGGCGGCGAGGACGCCCAGCTCGGCCGGACCGAGGGCCGTGCCGGCGCGGATCACCAGAGTCCCGGCACGGACGTCCTCTCCGGCGCGGCGGACGTGGTCCCCGGGCGCCGCGTCCGGCACTCGGACCCGACCGTCCACCACCTCGGTGCGCTCGACAGGGACGACGGCGTCGGCCCCTGCGGGCACCTGGGCACCGGTGGATATGACCATCGCCTCGCCCGTGCGGAGGGTCCGCCCGGCGGGGTGGCCGGCGCGCGACTCGCCCACCACGGGCAGCTCGGCGCCGGGACCGGCGCTCACCGCGTACCCGTCCATGGCCGAGGAGTCGAACGGGGGCAGGTCGCCGTCGCTGGTCGCGTCCTCGGCGATCACCCGACCCAGGGCATCGGCCAGCCCGACCGGCTCGGAGGGCAGGAGAGCGGCCCAGTCGAGCACGAGGGCACGTGCGCGGGCCACATCGATGAGGGCGGCCACGCGCGCATCTTGGCAGGCACATCGAGGGATTTCCGCGGTTCTTGCGGCTTCTTGTGTCCCCGGCGAAGGGCCATGCGCCCGGTTCGATCCGGCGGCGGGCCTACGATCCCTTCGCGGCTTAGGAGTCCACGCGCCGCCTGCCGCCTGCCGCTTGCCTGCTCCCGCTCGCCAGTTCCGCGCATCGACTCCGGCCGCCGAGCGCCGTGGCCCGTCCGCGGGCGAGGAGGCCGACCGGCTCGCCCGTGACTGGGTCTCCCTGGTGGTCGATCGCGCCCCGCTGGACGAGATCGAACGGCTGCCCTCGGACGCCCTCCGAACGGAGCTTCCCGGGCTGCTCGGCCGTCTGCTCGGCACCGCGCGCGGCGAGGGCGCGATCCTCACGCGCTGGCAGGCCGCGAGGCTCGCCTCGCTTGTGGGGTTCAGGGGTCGCGAGGATCCCACGTTCGCGGAGGTCATGGGCGAGCTGGCGGACCTCGAGCACAGCGTGGCCGCGCACGTGCACGGCGGGTGGTCGCCCGGAGCGGAGGAGCCGTTTCCCCGCGTGCTCGAGCGCCTGGGGCTCGCCCTGGTCGAGATACGGGCGGCCGCTGCGGAGGAGGGGCTACGCCGGCGCTCCCGGGCGCTCGAGCGCCTGGCCAACACCGACCCGCTCACCGGCCTTCACAACCGGCGTCACCTGCTCGAGGAGCTCGAGCGCCTGGACCAGACGATGGTGCGCTACGGGCATCCCTACGCGGTCCTCGTCTTCGACGTCGTGGGGCTCAAGGCGGTGAACGACTCGTTCGGCCACGCGGCCGGGGACCGCGTGCTGGTCGACCTGGCCCGCGCGACCGAGGCGACGGTGCGGACCGTCGACAGCGTGGTACGCGTGGCCGGCGACGAGTTCTGCGTGCTCGCGCCGAACCAGACCGCACGAGCCGCCCATCACCTCGCGCGGCGGCTCTCCTCGGCGGCGTCCGCGCTCGAGGGCCCGACCGGGCAGGGCACGGCCATCTCGGTGGGAGTCGCAGCCTGTCCGGAGCACGGTGACCGCGGCGAGGATCTGCTCAGGCGGGCCGATGCGGCCATGTACCGGGCGCGGGCGGTGGGGGAGGAGGTCGGCTCGGCGTCGGCCTAGGTCGTGACGGCGTGGGGGCCCGTCGCGTCGCCGGACGCAGCGGGTGGCCGGGCCATCGTGCCCAGCCGGATCGCGTTCACGATCGCGCCGCCGAGCAGGATCGCCGCGAGCACGTAGAACCAGATCAGCACCAAGAGGATGAAGACGAACGTGGAGCTTGCCTGAGCCAGCGTCGAGACCCTGGTCAGGTAGAGCGGGAACCCGTAGTCGACGATGCCCGTGGCCACCGTGGCGCCGAGGGCCCCGGGCCACACCGCCCGCCACGGAATCCGGCGGTTCGGCACCGTCCAGAACACGAGGCAGTAGAGCGCGAACAGGACGAGCAGCCCGCCACCGAGCGTGAGGACGAAGATCAGGCCCTGGATCTCGGCTAGGCCGAAGGGCAGGTCGTTGGCCCCCGACACGAAGATCGACTGGACGGTGGGCACGAACACCGTCGCCGCCATGAACAGCAGCACCACCACGATCATCGCCACGCCGAAGCGCTTCTGCTCGATCCAGGAGCGCGGCTTCACGTGGTAGATCTGGGAGAAGGCGGTGTCGAGCGCACCCCAGAAGGACGAGCCGATCCACAGGGAAGCCACCAGCGCGAAGATCCCGAAGGACGTCGACGAACGGCGCACGCCGTCGAGGGTCTCCCGGATCGTCGAGTCGGCCACCGCGGGGAAGAGGTCCCGCAGGTCGCGCACGGCGATGGCCTCGAGCCGGGGGCTCTCGAGCACCTGGCCGAACACGAACAGCGCGAGCAGCCCGAGGGGGAAGATCGCCAGCAGGAGGTTGTAGGCGACCATCGCCGAGGACCCGGTGAAGTTCTCGTACCAGGCCTTGCGGAGGAACTCCCGGGCCGCCCACCAGCCGGGTACCGCGCGGCGGGCGCGCGGCTCCGCGTGCGCCGGGCGGACCGGCTCCGCGTCAGGGGGCGCGGCGGTCCCGGC
>JACCZP010000307.1 GCA_013695885.1 Thermoleophilaceae bacterium
CGCGTGGCGTTCCTGCGCACGTTGCTCGCCGACCGCCCGGTGCTGGCGCTCGACGAGCCGTTCGCCGCACTCGATGCGATCACCCGGGCCTCGCTCCAGACGTGGCTGGCCGGCGCGCTCGCGGAGCAGGCGCGCACCGTCCTGCTCGTGACGCACGACGTCGAGGAGGCGCTGTTCCTGGCCGACCGTGTGGCCGTGCTCTCTCCGCGCTCGCGTGGCGAGCGGAACACTCGGGACGGCGGCGGCTCGGCCTCGGCGAATCCTTCCCCACCCGGGCCGGCCGCGCGGATCGTCGCGGAGCTCCGAGTCGGGATCCCCCGCCCACGCCCCCGCCGCGAGACCGTGACCGGTCCGGCCTTCGCCGCCCTCAAGGAGCGGGCGCTCGAGGCGCTGGGATGTTGATCGGTCCCCCACGCCCGGCGCCCGCGGACGGGGCGGCGCCGAGGTCAACGTCAACGAGCGCCACGCGCCGGGCGCTGCGGCAGGGCGCCCCGCCCGCGGGGATGATCCTCGTCATGCTCGCCGGCTGGCAGGCGCTCGCCGGGCTCGGCGCGGTCGACCCGCTGCTGCTGCCGTCCCCGCTCGAGGTGGTGAGGGCGGCTTGGACCGACGGCGCCCTCCTGCTCGGCGAGGGTGCCGTGACCATGGTCGAGGTGGTGCTCGGACTCGGTCTGGCCCTCGCCACCGGCATAGTGCTCGCCGTGGTCATGCACGCCGCCCGCCCGCTGCGGCGCGCAGCCTACCCCCTGCTCGTCGCGTCGCAGGCGGTCCCCGTCGTGGTCGTCGCCCCGCTGCTCGTACTCGCCTTCGACTACGGGATCGGCCCGAAGGTGGCGATCATCGCGCTGGTGTGCTTCTTCCCGGTCGTGGTCGGCGCGCTCGACGGCCTGCGGTCGGTCGAGCCCGACCTCGTGCGGCTCATGCACTCGCTCGGTGCCTCGCGGATCGGCGTGCTCGGTCGGGTCGAGCTGCCCGCATCGCTCCCCCACCTCTTCTCCGGCGTGCGCATCGCGGCCGGCGTGGCGGTGATCGGCGCGGTGTTCGGGGAGTGGGCGGGCGCCCACGCCGGCCTCGGCCGGCTCGTGCTCCTCGACCTGAACCAGCTCGAGACCGCTCGCGTGTACGCCGGCGTGATCCTCCTCGCGCTGATGGCGGTGAGCCTGTTCGCCGTGGCCTGCGCGGTGGAGCGCCTGGTCGCGCCGTGGGCGCATGAGGCGTCCGAGCCTCCAGCGTGGTGAGGCGCCATCCGCTGCTGGGAGCTCGACCAGGTGGCGAGAGGCGTTCACCAACGCACACCTGCCCGGCCGCGGCCTGGGTGGTTGACCCCGCCGGCGCGAGAGCGCAGGGCGTAGGTGCCGGCCAGCCCGGCGTGGGATGCGTACGGAGCGAAGAAGCCACGCACCTCCTCCTCCGTGGCCCGGCGACCGAGGCCCTCGAGCCGGCCGACCAGCTTCAGGTAGGCGAGGTCGCCCGCGGGCAGCACCTCGTCGCGGCCCTGCCCGTAGAGCGCGAGGCACTCGAGCGTCCACGCCCCGATGCCGCGGATCGAGTGCAGGCGGCGGCAGTAGGGCTCGGCGGCCGCGAGGTCCACCCGCCCCGCCGCCACCTCCCGGGCCGCCCGCACGAGCGCCACCGAGCGGCCCGCGGAGAGGTCGCACGCCTCGAGCTCGGCCGGAGCGCGCGCCGCAAGCACCGCGGCGGACGGGGCGTCGTGCCACGTAGCGCACGGGCTCGGACGCCCGTAGCGCAACACCAGCCGCCGCTGCACCGCCGCGGCGCGGCGCGACTCGATGAGCTGCTCGGTGATCGCCCAAGCCAGCGCCTCGAAGGGCTCGGGCCGCCGGACGGGGCGAAGCCACGGCAGGCACCTGATCACGGGGCCGAGCAGCGGGTCGCGCCGGAAGCGCCGATGGAAGGGCCGCAGGTCATGATCGAGTCCAAGCCCGAAACGCATGCGCTCGAGCGCCGCGAGCGCGGTGGCGCGCGACGGAGCCGCGGCACGCAGGCGCACGGCGCTCGGAAGGGCCCAGGCGTGCACCAGCGCCGGCTCGCCCTCGTGGTGCAGCAGCCGGGTGAGCGCGCCGCCGCGGCGGCGCATGAGCCCGTCGCGGCCGGCCGGCGGAAGGCGGTAGGGGCCTGGCGGGCGGACGTCTTGCTCGACCACCGCCCGGGGCCGAGGCGCGGCGATAGCGGCGGCCGCCGCTATCGCCGGATCAGGTGGACGTCGACCAGGAAGGAGCGGGTGCCGGCGATCTCGAGTGAGCGCTCGCGCCGGCGAAGACGCCCGACCGCGACGCGGCGCCGGCGGGGACGAAGGAGGCTGGCCACCGCCCAGGTGAGGACGCCCACGAGGAAGCCCCCCGCAGCGGCCAACAGCGGAACGGGCAGCGACGGCGCCTGTACGGCCGCCACCGTTCGGGGACCCGCGGGCTCGAGCACCTCGGACATGAGAGCCGGGGCGGCACCGTTCGATGGTCGCTCCGGGGCGGGCACCGGCAGGTGGCGCACCTCGGCGACGGGTTCGCTGCTCGGGCCGCGACGCGAGGCTGATTCGCTCACGCCCGCGAGTCTACCCCCGCCTACGGAGGCGTCGGGCCGACCTCACGGAGACCCGATCGCTCTCCGTCCCGCCCGTCAACGACCGGTTACGCGCTCGTCAACGACCCGTTAAGGAAAAGTCCGCTCTTAGCGTCAGAGACCCCGCCGAGCGGTTGACCGACGGCAGGGTGACACCTACCGTGGGTCACGTCACCGGACACCGAGCACCTCCTTGAGAGGGTCGTCACGACCCTCTCGCGGGGAGCAGCGGGACTCCCCGCTCGGGACGGACGCAAAGGGGTCGGTCGGCCAGAGCAGGCAAAGCGAACTCTGTCGGGGAGACGAGGATTATGGGGACGGACATGGTGTTGGCCCCTGGCCAACCGCTGCGTGCGCTCGAGCGCGCCAACGAGGTACGACTGGCACGAGCGCAGCTCAAGCGCGCGGTCGCTGCGGGCATCCGCCAGGTGGCCGACATAGTGCTGGAGTGCCCGTGGGAGGCGGAGAGCATGACCGTCAGCGAGCTGCTGATGAGCCAGAGCCGCTGGGGGCGCGCCCGCTGCCGGCGTCTGCTGGTGTCGATCGACATGGCCGAGGGAAAGCGCCTCGAAGCTCTCACCGAGCGCCAGCGCCACTGCCTCGCGGCCGTGCTGCGCGCCCGTCCCGATCACTCGCGGGCGCGTTCCCGCACCGCCGGGGAGCGAGCGTCCGCCCCCGCCCGCCCGCTCAGTAACGGACGGAGAGGCCGCCGGACCGGCGCCGGAACCGACGCCGCAGGAGCACGAAGCACGGCGTGAACGCCGCGGCGCCCGCGGTCAGCGAGAGCGCGAGCACCGCCAGGGGCGCGAGGGAGGCGAAGCGCAGGCCGTAGGCGGTCCCGGCCATCGCCACCACCCCCGCGCCGAGGGCGAGGAGCGTGGTGTGCGAGCGAAAGCCGGTGAGGTGCTCGCGCAGCGCGAGCTCGAGGCCCACCAGCGATCCGAGCACCCCGGCGGCGATGAACATGATCGGGGCACGTACGCCGCCCACGAAGAACGAGCCGGCGAAGAGGATCAGCGCGAGGAGGGCGACGAGCTCGGTGAGCGGAACGGGGGCCCACGGCGGTGGTGGTCGGTCCTCCGCCCGCCCCCGCCCGGGCGGCGCGGCGGCGCCGCGGCGCGTTCCGTCGTCTCCGGTGGCGAGCGCCCGGGCACGTCGTGTGCGCGCCGCGTCGCGCGCCGCGCGCGAGGAGCCGCGCGGCGGCTCGTCGGTCACGGGCACGACATCCTCAGACGTGCGTTTGCGGCTGCGCTTTCCCATGCCTCGAGGCGGTGGCGACCGGGGGCGGCGATCGGTGGGAGTGAGACGGGGTCACGGCCGAAGGCCGTGCCCCCCGGCTAACGGACAGCCGGAGGAGATCTTGACGCGCCACCAGTTCATGAGCATGCCGAGCACGCCCCATCGCGGACGGACGTGCCAGTGCTTGCAGCCGCGCTCCCCGATGTCCTGGTTGGAGACGATCTCCCACCGGTGTGCGGCGGGGTCGAGCAGCATCTCCTCGATGTGGCGGCGCTTCTGCTCCTCGACGTAGGTGCGCTCGCCCAACGTGCGACGGTTCTCCTGGAGGCGGTCGGACAGCTCGTCGCGCACCCGCTCGAGCTCGCGGACCGAGAGCAGCCTCGGACCCCCTCGCGAGGTGACGACCCAGTCGAAGCCCGTTCGCGGATAGGTAGAGCAGAACAGGGAGGCGAGCTCCTCCTCGAGGCGGCCGATCTGCCGGTGGAGCGACCGCTTGGCCGCACCCTCGTCGACGCGGACATCGGGCAGGAGGGGACCGAAGACCGTGGCGCCGCCCCCGAGCACGCCGATATCGGCGTCTGCCACCGCGTGACCCTCGTGCTCAAGTATCTCGGGCATCGATCCTCCCGGTCGATCTCGGAGCGCGAGAGCGTAGCAGCGTGAAGGGCCTCGAACTAGCGCTCGACGAGAGCCTCGGCGGCCGTCCAGAGAGCCTCCTCGATGCTGATCGCGGGGACCCCCTCGACCCCTACCGCAGCCAGGGCGATGCGCTCGGTACCGCGTCCCACGGAGGTCTTCGCGGACTGGTCGACGAACAGCACCGCGACCGCCCTCCGCGCATCGGCAACCACGATCTCGCCCCCTGTAAGCGATCGTCCCTCCTCGCCGAGCAGCTCTTCGCGGCGGCTGAGCCGCAGTCCGAGCGGACCGGTGAGAGCAGCGGCGTCAAAGGCCAGAACGGGGACGCCGGTCTCCGCCACGGCGATCGTGAGCGCGTCCCCCACTCGGCCCCGGCTGAGATACGCGCCCTCCTGCATCCGCCGGACGGCCACCTCCTCGGCCGCGGGCCGGCGCTGGTCGGGGTCGATCCCGACCTGGCGGTAGAACGTGCGAAAGGCGGACGGAACCGGCTCGAGCCGCATGTTCACCGCCTTTCCCCCGGTGAACCGGTCGCTCATGACCCTCAGGCGTCGCCGGACCGAGCGACCGGTCCGCCCCTCGGTGGCCTCGACCTCCAGGTAGCGCAGCCTCAGACGTGGGAACTCCTCGCGGAGCCTCGCGGAGACCCAGCCCTCGACGAGCTCCTCGTCGGTCGCCGAGATGCCGGCGCGCGAGTCGTCAGTCGCAGGCCCGGGCCGAGCGGTGTCCGTCTCGTCGCCTCCGTCCGGGCCGCTCACCGCGAGCGCTCCGCCAGCCTGCGGGCCGAGTCGCGGAGCTGCGCTGCGGTCAGGCTGCCGACCCGGGTGTCGAGCACCCGGCCGTCCGCGCCCGAGAAGCTCGTGGTGGGGCACACCCCGACGCGGAAGAGGTTGACCAGGGCGCCGTCGCGGTCCACGGCCACCGGCACGGAGAGCCGGCGGCGGCGGACGAGCTCCTCGACGTCCGAGCGCGCCTCCCCGCTGACCACGGCCACGAACGACACCTCCGGCACCTCGCGGCTCACCCGATCGAAGACGTCGAGCGCCGGCTCGCAGTCCGTGCCCCTGAGCACGATGAACGAGACGGCGAGCGGCTTCCGGCGAAGGTCGCAGAAGTTGACCACCCCGGCTCCCCGCACCTCGCAGGCGGGACGTCCGTCGGCCGCCGGACCCCCGGGGCGCGCGACGTTCGCGTCACCGTCGAGGGTCCCGGTGGCCAGCGGCACGGCGGCGTCCGGCACCGTGCTTCCCGGGGGGAGCCCGCGCAGGGCCGACGTGCCCGTGCTCGGGCCCCCGACGAGATTGGGCGCGAGCACGGCCAGCGCGACCCCGATCATCAGCACCAGGCCGGTGGCCATCACGTAGGGCCGTGAGCGCCGCGCGGGCTCGGGCGTGGTCGCGCGTGACTCGCGCTCGTCCTGGGCGGCCAGGCGCTCGGCGGCGGACGCCTCCTTGCCCGAGGAGGGGGGGCCGTCGGGCTCGGCGCCGAGGTCGCCGAACCGGTCCTCAGGCACGGCTCCGCGATCGCCACCGAGGCAGTCCGAGGCCGATCCGGCCGCGCGGCGCGCGCTCCGAAGCGCCGCGCGAGCGCCTCCACGCCTCGACCCATCGCCGCGGGTCGAGGTCCGAGGCGTGGAAGGGCCCGTGCTCCTCGGCCCACACGAGCGCCGCCGGCAGGACGATCATCACACCGAGCAGAGAGACCGTGAGATCGACCACGGTCACGATCCCGAAGTCGCGGAGCATCCGCATGTCGGACGCGATAAGCGCCGCGAACCCGGCGATGGCGGTGGCCCCCGAGGCGAGCACCGCGGCGCCCGTCGAGTCGAAGGTCCGTCGCAGGGCCTCCGGTGACTCGAAGCCAGCCTCGCGCTCCTCCGCGTAGCGGGCGGAGAGGAGGACGGCGAACTCGGTCGAGATCGCGATCACCAGGCCTCCGAGCGCGGCCGAGAGCGGGTTCAGCGGGACGCGCAGCAGGAAGAGCACGAGCGCCGACCAGCCCACGGCGAGCGCGATGGGGATGAGCGGCACGGCGGCGGCGTCGAAGCGCTTCCGGACCGCGAGGAGGACGGCCAGCACCGCAGCCAGGCCGAAGATCAGGGTGGCGAGGCGCCGCCACGGCGAAGCGAGCGCGGCGTTGCCCTCGGCCACCAGCGCCGGCGCGCCGGCCACCGCCGCCGTGACTCCGGGCGGCGCTCCCTCGATGCGCCGTTCAAGGCCCTCGATCACCTCCTCCTGCTCAGCGAGTGGAAGCAGCCGGATGCCGAACGCGATGTTCGCGGTGCGACGGTCGTCGGAGATCACCGCCTGCGAGAAGTACCGCGGCACGGCGTCGACCAGGGCGCGGGTCGAGGCGGCATCGGTGGGGCCGCTCGCGCGCAGCAGGTCGGTGAGCGAGAAGCCCGGGCACAGCGACGGGGGGTCGCGATCCTGGACGCACGTCTTGCCGGGGCGGTATCCGTTGGCGGCCAGCGCCTCGCGCTGGAACGCGTCCATCCAGCGGACGACGTCGGGGCGGAAGACGTCCTCGGCGCTCACCGTCACGTCGATCTCGCCCGCCACGCCGGTCGCGTCGGTGAGGGCGTTCACGTCCTGTAGCGCCTGCATGTCCTCGGGCACGAGCTCGCGTACGTCGGAGACCACGCGGGTCTGGGTGTCGGCCACGAGCCCGACGAGCGCGAGCACCGCGCCGACCGCGAGCACGCGCCGTGGCTCGGTCGTGGCGAGGCGCAGCGCCGCCGCGGCGACGCCCCGAACGCGAGCCTCCACCG
>JACCZP010000309.1 GCA_013695885.1 Thermoleophilaceae bacterium
CGGGCGATGGTGGAGTGAGCGCCGCAGTCCGGACAGTCGGAGCGCAGCTCGAAGCGGCTGAGGCAGTAGACGCAGCGATAGCGCCCGGGGAGGTTGGTGGACAGCCGAAGCCAGGGCTCGCTGCACGCCGGGCATTCGGGCCCCGAGTCGACCATCGGCTCGAACCCGCTGGCCGAGTGGCGGGGCACCGAGCTCATCCCGTCGCCGCCAGGCCCGCGCCGCGGCCGCGGAGGTAGGAGGCGGCGTCCATCGGCCGACCGCCGGCCGGCCTGACCTCGAGGAGGTCGAGGGTGCCGTCGGGGGTGCCGAGGAGGAGATGCTCGCCTCGGGCCCGGAGCTCGCCGGTCGCCGGAGCATCGGGATCGCCGGTCTGAGCCCGGGCGCGCAGCACGCCCAGGCGCTCTCCGCCGTCGACCGTGACGTGAGTCCCGACGTGCGGGTTCAGCGCGCGCACGCGGCGCCCGAGGGCCACGGCGCCCTCCTCGGGGCGCAGCTCGCGCTCGGCGGGAGTGATCTTGGGAGCGAAGGTGACCCCCTCCCCCGGTTGCGCGCGGAAAGGTGGCCGCTCGTCGAGGGCGCGCGCCAGGAGGTGGCCGGCGAGGACCTCGAGGCGAGCCGAGAGAGATCCGAAGTCGTCGTCGGGGCCGATCGTCTCGGCGGCCTGCAGGCACACGGGACCGGCGTCGAGCTCGGCCACCGGACGCATGATCGCGACGCCGGTGCGCTCGTCGCCGGCTGCGATCGCCCGCTCGATGGGCGCGGCCCCGCGCCAGCGCGGGAGCAGGGATGGGTGGACGTTCAGCATCGGGTGCTCGGAGAGCAGGGGCTCCTTGATGAGGGCGCCGAAGGCGCAGACACACACGGTTTCGGGGTCGGCGGCGGCGATCCTGCCCCGCGCGTCCGGCGCGTTCACCGACTCGGGCTGGTCCACCTCGATTCCCAGCTCCCGGGCCGCGTCGGCTACGGGCGGCGCAGCCAGGCGTCGTCCCCGGCCGTGCGGAGCGTCGGGGCGGGTGACGACGAGGGCCGGGCGGTGGTCTGAGGCCGCCAGCAGCCGCAGGACGGCGGCCGCGAACGGCGAGGTGCCGAGGTAGACGGTGCGCACGATGCGCTCCTCAGGCGCTTGATCGGAGGGCGCGCATCCGGGTCAGGCCGCGCGCTCGCCGCGCTCGGCCTCTCGCAGCGCGCGCATGGCCTGCTTGCGCTGCTCGCGGGTCGCGCGGTCGAGGATGAGCACGCCGTCGAGGTGGTCGATCTCGTGCTGGATGACCCGCGCCTCGAAGCCCGACGCCTCGATCAGCCGATCCCCCCCGGTCTCGTCGCGTCCGGCCACCCGCACGTGCACGGGGCGCTCGACATCGATCGTGATGCCCGGTATGGACAGGCACCCCTCCTCCATCTCCTCGGCGTCCGCGCTCGTCCACTCGACCTCCGGGTTCGCGAGCGCGACGATCGGCGCGCCCTCACCCGCGCGGTACACCAGGAGACGCTGCGAGACCCCGAGCTGAGGGGCCGCGAGGCCCACCCCGAGGGCGTCTGTCATCAGATCGCCCATCCGCTGCACCTGGCTGCGTAGGCGCTCGTCGAAGCGGTCGACGGCCGTCGCGCGGCTCTTGAGGACCGGGTCCCCGAGCCTGCGGAGGAAGGACAGGGCGGCGCGGCGCCGGGCCTCCACCTCAGGGTCGGGACCGGGCTCCTCGGGAGGGGGTCCTTCGGGGTCGACGCGGGGCTCGTCGGACACGGCAGCATTGAGTGTAAGCCGGGCCCGGGGGCGCCGTGGCGCCCGAGTCCGGCACCCTAGTGCGGGTCCACGTCCACGGCCAGGGCCACACCGGCGCGCTTGCAGCTCGGGGCAGCAGCCTCCACCGCCTCGCGGACCGCGCGGAGGGATGCGATGCGCTCGGTCGACTTGACCATGATCTGAGCGCGGTGGCGGCCCCCCCGGCGGAAGAGGGGTGCCGGCCCGAGCACAGCCGTTTCCTCGCCGGTGGTGGCGGCCATCCGGTCGCGCAGGCGCTCGGCCACGTGGGTCTCCGGACCGGGCTCGGGTGAGGAGCAGACGACCCGGACGAGGTGGCCGAAGGGCGGGTAGCGCAGCGCGCGGCGGCGCTCGAGCTCCGATCGGACGAAGCCCTCGGAGTCGTGGGCGGCGGCGAGGCGGAGGGCGCGCGCGTCGGGGTCCACGGCCTGGACGACGACCCGGCCGCCGCGCGGCCCGCGTCCGCTGCGTCCGGCGAGCTGGGCGACGAGCGCGAACGTGCGCTCCTCGGCGCGGAAGTCGGGGAAGCGGAGAGTGGCGTCGGCGTCGAGCACCACGCCGAGCGTCACGTCGGGGAAGTCGTGGCCCTTGGCCACCATCTGGGTGCCGACGAGCACACCGGAGGGTGCGGCGTCGAAGCGCGCGAGCACCTCGGCGGGTCCGCTGCCGGAGTCGGCGTCGAGGCGCATGACCGGCAGGGGGGCAAGCGCCGCCGCGAGCTCCTCCTCGAGGCGCTCGGTGCCCGTCCCGTGCCGCGCGACCGACACCGAGCCGCAGTCCGGGCACGCACGCGGAACGCGCTCGCCGTGGCCGCAGTGGTGGCAGGAGAGGCGCCCGGCCGAGCGGTGGAGCACGAGCGACACGTCGCACTCCGGACACCCCCACACCCGACCGCAGGACCGGCAGGAGAGGAAGTTCGACCACCCGCGGCGGTTCAGCAGGACGATGGCCTTCTCGCCGCGGCGGCGTACGCGGTCGAGCGCCTCGCGCACGCGGGGGTGCAGCGGGCCGTCGGCCTCGAGCGCGCTCACGAGCTCGACCGGCGGCGGCGGGCCGCCGTCCACCCGGGTGGGCATGAGCGTCCGCGGCAGGTGCTCGACGCTCTCGGGCCGCGGCGTCGCGCTGCCGAGCACGAGCGCGGCGCCGGCCTCGCGGGCGCGGCGCTCGGCCACCCGGCGGGCGTCATAGCGGGGATCCGAGTCCTGCTTGTAGGAGGCGTCGTGCTCCTCGTCGACCACGATCAGCCCGAGCTCGGCTACGGGTGCGAACACCGCCGAGCGGGGGCCCACGCAGACCTTCGCGTCCCCCCGGCGCAGCCGCCGCCACTCCTCGTAGCGCTCGCCGGGACGAAGGCCGGAGTGAAGGACGGCCACCTGCGACCCGAAGCGCTCGCGAAAGCGCCCGGCGGTCTGGGGCGTGAGCGCGATCTCGGGCACGAGCACGATGGCCGAGCGCCCGCGCTCGAGCGCCGCGGCCACCGCGCGCAGGTACACCTCGGTCTTCCCCGACCCGGTGACGCCCTGGAGGAGCACGCGGCGGTCGGCTCCCGGCGGGGCGTCCAGGCGGGCGAGGGCGGCGGCCAGGGCGGCCTCCTGCGCCGTGGTCAGCGCCCGGCCCGCAGGCGCGGTGGCGCCCACGGAGACGGCCTCAGACACGGCCCGGGCGTATTCCTCGCTGGTCACGGTCACGAGGCCCCTGGCCTCGAGCGCTCGCACGGTGGCGTGCCCGGCTCCGGTGCGGCGCACGAGCGCGGCCGCGGGGACCGGACCCGCCCGCAGCGCGTCGAGCACCGCGAGCTGGCGGGTCCCGAGCCGCGCCGCGGGCTCCGCCATCCCGGTCGGCTTCCGGGGTCCGGCGCCCTCCCCCGCCGCGTCCGGGGTGAGCGCGACCACCAGCGCCC
>JACCZP010000317.1 GCA_013695885.1 Thermoleophilaceae bacterium
TCGTTCCGGCTCGGCGGCCGGGCCATCAACGGCGTCTCGGGCGGCGCCTACCGTGGCAACCTCGAGCTGCGCCCGAGCGGCGCCGGCCTGATGGCGGTGAACGCGCTGGCGATGGAGGACTACCTGCGGGGCGTGGTGCCGGGTGAGAGCCCGTCCTCGTGGCCGAAGCACGCGCTCCGCGCCCAAGCCGTGGCCGCGCGCAGCTACGCGCTGGCCACCGACCGCGGCGGCGGCGCCTACGACCAGCTTCCCGACACCCGCTCCCAGGTCTACGCCGGCATCGGAGTCGAGCGCCCGTCAACCGACGAGGCCATCAGCGACACCGCCGGGCAGGTGCTAAGCCACGGGGGCAGAGTTGCCACCACGTACTTCTTCTCGACGTCCGGGGGCCGGACGGAGAACGTGGAGAACGTCTTCTACGGCTCGCGACCGAGCCCTTACCTGCGGTCGGTCGAGGATCCCTTCGACGGCTCATCTCCCCGGCACCGCTGGCGCCTGACGTTCAGCCAGGCCCAGATCGACGCGAAGCTCCGCGGGATCGTCAAGGGACGGTTCGTGTCGCTCAAGGTGGTCAGACGAGGGGCCTCGCCACGCATCGTGCGGGCAATCGTGCGCGGGACCCGCGGCACGACGCCGGTCAACGGCGCGCAGCTGCGGGCACGGCTCGGGCTGCCGGACGCGTGGGCCTACGTCTCCTCGGCCTCGGCCAAGGCCGTGCGGGCGCGTCCGACGCGTGAGGGTCGGGCCTCGAGCTGGACCGCGCGGCTCGTGACCCCGGGCCGGGTGGCGGGCTACGTGGTGGGCACGGTGGAGCCCCGTCCGGTGGCGGGCGGAGCCGTGCTCGAGCGCCGCCGCGGAGAGCGCTGGAAGCGCGTCGAGCGCTTCCTGACCGCCGCGGACGGCTCCTACCGCGTGGCCGCGCCTACCCGAGGGCGCTACCGCGTGCGGGCGGGCGCCACGGCGAGCCCCGAGGTCAGGTTGCGGTAGCGCTCAGGGCGTGAAGCGCACCGTGAGCACGTCGCCGTCCTGCACCGCGTAGTCGCGGCCCTCGAGCCGCAGCAGCCCCCGGTCGCGCGCACCGGCGTAGCCGCCGAGCTCCACCAGCACGTGCCAGGGCACGATCTCCGCCCGCACGAAGCCGCGCTGGATGTCGGAGTGCACCTTCCCGGCCGCGCCCCAGGCCGTGGTCCCACGGGCCACCGCGTGGGCCCGCGCCTCCTTGTCCTCGCCGGCGGTGAAGAACGAGATCAGGTCGAGCAGCTCGAACGCGGAGCGGATCACCCGGGCGAGCCCCGACTCCCCGCCGCCGAGCTCCACGCGCATGGCCGCGGCCTCGTCGGGCTCGAGCTCGGCCAGCTCGGACTCGAGCCGGGCGCTGAGGGCCACCGCGCCCGCCTCCGCGGCCTCGGCGTGCCGGCGGAGCGCATCGGGCGCATCGGCGGCCGAGCCCTCGTCGACGTTGGCCACGTAGAGCACCGGCTTCGCGGTCAGGGGTCCGAGCGCCCGCAGGGCGTCGGGCGCCTCGGCGGGGGGCGGCACCGCGCGCGCCGCCCGCCCGCCCCGCAGGGCCTCGACGAGCTCCCTCAGCCACGCCGCCTCGGCCACCACGGCGGTATCGCCGCCCTTCGCCTGGCGGGAGACGCGGTCGAGCCGGCGCTCGGCCTGCTCGAGGTCGGCCAGCAGGAGCTCGGTCTCGATCGCCTCGACGTCGGCCAGCGGGTCGACCCGGCCCTCGGGGTGCACCACCTGGTCGTCGTCGTGGGCGCGGACCACGTGGAGGATCGCGTCGGTCTCGCGGATGTTCGCGAGGAAGCGGTTGCCAAGGCCCTCGCCGGCGGAGGCGCCGCGCACGAGGCCGGCGATGTCGTGGAAGGCGATGGTCTCGGGCACGACCGGCCGCGCTCGCACGGTCTCCGCTACGCGCTCGAGTCGCTCGTCGGGCACGCCGACCACGGCCACGTTGGGCTCGACGGTGGTGAACGGGTAGTTGGCCGCCACCGCGCCGGCGCGGGTGAGGGCGTTGAACAGAGAGGACTTCCCGGCGTTGGGAAGCCCGACGATCCCGATCCTCACTCCACGAGGCGAGCCACGCCCAGGCCGAGCATGGCCCCGGCGACGACGTCCGAGGGGTAGTGCACCCCGAGGTAGGGCCGCGACAGGGCCATCGCCGTGGCCGTGGCGTAGAGCGGGACCGTCGGCAGCACCCGCGACAGGGAGTGGGCTCCGGCGAACGAGGTCGAGGCGTGTGCGGAGGGGTAGGAGAGCGAGGAGAGGGTGGGCGAGAGCGCCGGCAGGTCCTCCAGGAAGGGGCGGGTACGCTTGACGAAGCGCTTGGCCACGATGTTGATGAGATTGGTCAGGACCACGGCCCGGACGGCGCCCACGTAGACCCGGCGCCGCCGCGGGTGGACGATCGCACCGAGCACGGCCAGGGCGAGCCAGAGCGCGGCGTGCTCGCCGGTGCGCGAGAAGCGGAGCACCGTCTGCTCGACGGGCGGCGAATGGCCGTGCGTGCGCAGGAGGCGGAGCACCCAGAGGTCGATCGTGCGCGGCACGGCGCGCAACCCTATTCGGCCGCACCGAGCAGCCGGCAGGCGCTCCAGAACGTCGCAGCCCCTCAAGGCCGGCGCCCGGACTGCCGAGAAACGCCCATGAGGTCCACTCTGATCGCATGCGCGATGTTGATCGTCACGCTTCTCTCCGTGCTCGCGGTGGCGGCTCCGGGGTTCGGCAAGGATGGTTCGAACGGAAAGCCCGACAAGAGCTCGGTCAAGGACGACGACGATTCAGGCGGGGACTCCGACGACGACTCCGCAGAGAAGGACAACTCCTCCGACAAGGAGAAGGAGGAGAAGGAGCCGCCGGGCGCCATCGGGCCGAGGGAGACGGCGCCCGATCAGGACGCGCCGCCCGCATCGGACCCCGACGCCGTCACGGATGGGGACGGGCCCGACTCCGGCTCGAACGACCCGAGCACCCCGCCTCCTCCGCCCGCAGTGGGCCGGACCGTCAACGTGGCACCGACTAACGGCCGCGTGCTGGTCAAGTCCTCTCCGGGGTCCCGGTTCGTACCGCTTCGAGGCGCCGCGAGCCTGCCCAACGGCTCGCTGGTGGACGCGCTGGACGGAGCGATCACGCTGACCAGTGCGAGCGATCGAAGCGGCGCCATCCAGACGGCGACTTTTTACGGCGCCGTATTCGAGATCCGCCAGGATGCGGGCCCGCGTCCGGTCACCGAGCTCATACTCAGGGACACCGAGGGTCCGATCTCCTGCGAGCTCCGCCGTAGCGTGCGCGGCGTCCTCCGAGCCATCGGGGTCTCTCGTTCGAGCCCGATCATCCACAGTGCCGTTCGAAAGGGCTCGCCGACCACCGTCGCTCGTAAGCGCCGGGGACGTAAGGGTCTGTGGAGCAACGGCCGGGGGCGCTTTCGCACGAGGGGGAGGCACGGCGCAGCCAGTGTGAGGGGCACTCGCTGGCTGACCGAGGATCGCTGCGAGGGGACGTTCTTCAGGGTCACCCGGGGTGTGGTGACGGTGGAGGACTTCGCCCGGGACCGGACCGTGACGCTGGGCCCCGGCGACTCCTACCTCGCCCGCC
>JACCZP010000319.1 GCA_013695885.1 Thermoleophilaceae bacterium
GTGTTCAGCGCCGCGTTCACGCCGGTGGTCGTGTCGATCGTCGGCGAGGCGCTGAAGCGACCGGCGAAGACCATCTCCCAGGTCCGCCCGGTGCGCCGCGACCGTGCTACGAGCACGGGTCGGGGCATGCCCGCGATGTCCGGCGTGCCGTCGCCCGCCCGGGCCGCGCCCTCGCCGGCGGGAGGAGACCCGGTGCCGTCAGGTGACGCCGCGCCGTCGGTCACCAGCTCGACCGCCGGAGGCGTCGCGCGGGGCGGGCGGGGCTTCGTGCGTCTCTTCGGGCGGCGGGTCAACATGCGACTGGCGCTCGCGACCGGTGGCCTCGCGTTCGTGATCGCCGCAGCCTTCCTGACCCTGCCCGAGCTCGTGGCCGGCGAGTCGGTCGCCGGCCAGCCGGGCCGCACGACGCTCGGCGGCGGGTCCTCGGTCGACACCTCCGGCGAGAGCTCCGGCCCCTCCGCGGAGTCCGACCCCGACGCCCCCGGTGACGCCAAGGACGCCGGCGCCGAGCAGGACGGCGAGAGGACCGCTCCCGAGTCGGAGTCGTCGTCGGGCGCCGAGCCGCAGGAGCCCTCTGCACAGGGTGAGGGCGAGCGAAGCCGCCAGCCCCAGCAGCAGAGGCCCACCGAGGAGCCTCCGGCGGCCGGCGAGCCACCCTCGCCGCAGCCGCAGTCGCCTCAGCCGCCCGGCCAGTCGCCCTGACGAGGAGATGTGACCTCGCGGTGCTCGGAGGCGGCACCGCCGGGCTCGTGGCTGCCACCATCGCCGGGCGCCTCGGCGCGCGCGTGGTCCTCGCCGAGCGCGCCCACACCGGCGGCGACTGCCTGTGGACGGGCTGCGTGCCCTCGAAGAGCCTGCTGGCCGCCGCCGCTCTCGCCCACCGGATGCGCACGGCCGACGCCGTGGGCCTGACCCCATGCGAGCCCGCGGTCGACTTCGCGGCGGTGATGGCCCATGTCCACGGGGCCCGCGAGCGGATCGCCCCGCACGACTCGCCCGAGCGCCTGCGCGCCGCCGGCGTGGAGGTGCACGAGTCCGTGGGGCGCTTCCTCGACCCCGGCGTGGTCGAGGTCGGCGGCCGGCCGCTCCGCTACCGCGCTGCGCTGATCGCCACCGGGTCCCGCCCGATGCTGCCGCCGATCCCCGGCCTCGGCGAGGCCCGGCCGCTCACGAGCGAGACCGTGTGGGACCTCACCGAGCTGCCGACCCGGCTGGTGGTGCTCGGCGGTGGGAGCATCGGCTGCGAGCTGGCCCAGGCGTTCGGCCGCCTCGGCAGCGACGTGACCGTCCTCGAGGCGGGCCCGCGCCTCGTCGGGCGCGAGGAGCCCGAGGCCTCCGAGCTCGTCCGCGAGCGCCTCGAGCGCGAGGGCGTGCGCGTGGTGCTCGACGCGCGGGTCGTGGGGGCACGCACCCGGTCGGTCGACGTCGAGCATGCGGGCGGTCGCGAGGCCGTCGACCACGACCGGCTGCTCGTGGCCGCGGGGCGGGCGCCGGACACCGACGGGCTCGGCCTCGCGCGCGCGGGCGTCGAGACCGACGCCGCGGGCGCCGTGGTCGTGGACGGGCGACTGCGCACGAGCGCCCACGACGTGTACGCGGCCGGCGACGTGACCGGCGCCCTCCCGTTCACCCACGTGGCCGCCTACCACGCCCGTGTGGCGGTGGTGAACGCGCTGCTGCGAACGCGCCGGCGGGTGTCCTATCGCGCGGTGCCCTGGGTCACCTTCACCGACCCCGAGGTCGCGCGCGTCGGCCTCAGCGAAGCGCAGGCGCGCGAGCGCCTCGGGGACGCCGTCGTGGTGGCCCGTCACGACTACGCGGAGTCCGACCGCGCGATCACCGCGGGGGAGGCCTACGGGTTCGCGAAGCTCGTGGGCGATCGGCGCGGGCGCCTCCTCGGCGCCACCGTGGCCGCGCCCGGGGGCGGCGAGGCCATCGCGGCGCTCGCCGCGCGCATCGAGGCCGGCGACACGATCGCCGACGTCTCGAACGCCGTGCACGCCTATCCCACCTTCGCCGAGGGCCCGGCACAGGCGGCCGACGGCCACCTGCTCGAGCGCCTCGCCCGTGCCCGGCCGCTGAGCGCTGCGGCGCTGGCGGCGCTCCGCACGGTGGATCGGCTGCCGCGGCCGCGACGGCGGATGCCGCGCCCGACGGGCGGCACCCTCTAGACGCGCCGGCCCTTCGGCCGCCGGAGCCGCCGGCGGATCGCGGTCAGGAGCACCCCGAGCAGCAGCGACCCCAGGTCCATCGCGAAGGAGACGAGATGGCCCGGGGGGCCGGTCACGAGCCGGGCGGCGAGGCACTCCACGCGTCCCGGCCGGACCCCGGGAGGGGGTGCTTCGCAAGCCGCCCCAGAGCCCTCCGGCGAGGCCGACGCAGGGGCGGGTGAGGACACGTGGCCCACGCTATCGTGGCCCAGCCCGATGCCCGCCGAGCTGACCACCACGCTGACCGAGCTCGACCCCGCGCGGGTGCGCGTGGACGTCGAGGTCGAGCCGACGGCCGTCGAGCGCGAGATCGACCGCGCGGCCCGGTCGCTGGCCGGCGACATGAAGGTCCCGGGCTTCCGGCGCGGCAAGGCTCCCACCCCGGTGGTGCTACAGCGCCTCGGGCGCGCCGCGGTGCTGGAGGAGGCCATGCGCGAGGCCCTGCCCGAGTGGTACGAGGAGGCGGTCATCAGCGCGCGGGTGGCGCCGGTCGGCCGTCCGGACCTGGCTCTCCACGCGCTTCCTGACAAGGGAGGCACGCTGGCGTTCTCCTTCGAGGTCGGAGTGGTGCCCCCGGCCACGCTCGGGGACTACCGCGGCGTCGAGGTGCCGCGGCCCGAGGCGGAGGTCGCCACCGACGCCGTCGACGCCGAGATCGACCGTGTGCGCGACTCGCTCGCCGCGCTCGAGAACGTCGAGCGTCCGGCCCAGCGCGGCGACTTCGTGGTGGTCGACTTCGTCGGCTCGATCGACGGCGAGCCCTTCGAGGGCGGCGAGGCCCGGGGCTCGATGCTCGAGCTCGGATCGGAGCGTCTGATCCCCGGGTTCGAGGAGCAGCTCGTCGGCGCCTCCGCGGAGGACGAGCGCGAGGTGAGCGTCACCTTCCCCGAGGACTACGGGGCCGAGCACCTCGCCGGCCGCGAGGCGACCTTCGCGGTCGCTGTCAGGGAGGTCAAGGAGAAGCGCCCGCCCGAGCTCGACGACGACTTCGCCGCGGAGGCCGGCGGCTTCGACTCGGTGGACGAGCTGCGCGAGGACGTCGAGTCGCGCATGCGTGAGGCCCGCGAGGGCCAGATCGACACCGAGTTCCGCGCCGCGGCGATCGACGCCGTGCTCGAGCAGGCCACCGTGGACATCCCGCACGACCTCGTGCACGCGAAGGCCCACGACATGTGGGCCGCCACCGGACGCCGGTTGCGTGCGCAGGGCATCGACCCGGAGCGCTTCCTCGAGGCCACCGGCAAGACCGAGGAGGAGATCGCCGCCGAGCACGAGCCCGAGGCCGAGCGCGCGCTCGGACGTGAGAGCGTGCTGGCCGCCATCGTCGAGGCCGAGGGGATCGACGCCTCCGACGACGAGCTGCTCGACAGCCTGCGCGAGTCGGCGACCGCGCACAGCGCCTCCCACGGCCACGACCCCCCGGACGACGACGAGCTGCGGGATTCGCTCGCGCGGTCCAAGGAGGACGGTCGCGACGAGGAGCTGCGCGCCGACGTGCGCATGCGCAAGGCGGTGGACCTCGTGGTGGAGCACGCGAGGGCGGTCCCGGCGGCCCCGGCCGAGGCCGAGGCCGGCGAGAAGCTGTGGACGCCGGACTCCGAGGAGCCCGCGGAGTCCGGCGCAGCGCCCGGCAAGCTATGGACGCCGGGCTCCTAGACGTCCGATCGGGGGCCTGCGCGGCGGTCGTCGGAGCCCTCTCGACGCTCGTCCACGACCGTCGGGGCGACCCTGGCTCCATTGCTACAGTGAGCCGACCGAGTGCCCGGCGGACCGCGCCGCGGCTTGAAGGACTGGACCCGACCAGGGAGAAGAACCGAGAGCCGTGAGTCCCCTTGTCCCCATGGTCGTCGAGCAGACCTCGCGCGGCGAGCGCGCGTTCGACATCTACTCGCGCCTGCTGAACGAGCGCATCGTCTTCCTCGGCACGCCGGTCACCGATGACATCGCCAACCTCGTGGTGGCCCAGCTCCTTCACCTCCAGGCGGAGGATCCCGACAAGGACATCTCGCTGTACGTCAACTCCCCGGGCGGATCGGTGTACGCGGGCCTCGCGATCTACGACACCATGCAGTACATCAAGCCCGACGTGCAGACCATCTGCGTCGGCATCGCGATGTCGATGGGCGCCCTGCTCCTGGCCGGCGGGGCAGCCGGCAAGCGCATGGCGCTGCCCAACGCGAAGATCCTCATCCACCAGGTGTCCTCGGGCTTCCAGGGCCAGGCCACCGACATCGAGATCCACGCCCGCGAGATCATCGACGTGCGCAAGCGACTCGACCGGATCATCGCCAAGCACACGGGCCAGGACTTCGAGAAGGTCACCCGCGACACCGAGCGCGACTACTTCATGAGTGCCGAAGAGGCGGTCGAGTACAGCCTGATCGACCGAGTGATCAGCTCGCAGTAAGCAGGACTGTCCGCCGCAGCTCGAATAGGGGAGGAGCATGGCGCGACCGACGGACTCAAACGAACAGCTTCTCTGCTCCTTCTGCGGCAAGTCGCAGAGGCAGGTCAAGAAGCTCATCGCCGGTCCCGGCGTCTACATCTGCGACGAGTGCATCGATCTCTGCAACGAGATCATCGACGAGGAGCTGACCGGCCCGGCCTCGTTCGACCTCGAGAACCTTCCGAAGCCCCGGGAGATCAACTCCGTGCTCCAGGAGTACGTGGTCGGCCAGGACCGCGCGAAGCGCACGCTGGCGGTGGCCGTCTACAACCACTACAAGCGCGTGCAGATGATGCAGTCCGAGGAGTCCGACCTCGAGCTCCAGAAGTCGAACATCCTCCTGCTGGGACCCACCGGGTGTGGCAAGACGCTCCTCGCCCAGACCCTCGCGAAGATCCTGAACGTCCCGTTCGCGATCGCCGACGCCACGGCGCTCACCGAGGCCGGCTACGTGGGCGAGGACGTGGAGAACATCCTCTTGAAGCTCATCCAGGCCGCCGACTTCGACGTCAAGAAGGCGGAGACCGGGATCATCTACATCGACGAGGTCGACAAGATCGCCCGCAAGGCGGACAACCCGTCGATCACGCGCGATGTCTCCGGTGAGGGTGTCCAGCAGGCGCTCCTGAAGATCCTCGAGGGCACGGTGGCCTCGGTGCCGCCGCAGGGCGGGCGCAAGCACCCCCACCAGGAGTTCCTCACCATCGACACGACGAACGTCCTCTTCATCTGCGGCGGGGCGTTCGCCGACCTCGACAAGGTCATCGAGCGCAGGACGGGAACGAGCGGCATGGGCTTCGGAGCGCCGATCACCTCGAAGATCGACCGTGACGCCGGGGCGCTGTTCGAGCAGGTGCTCCCCGAGGACCTCGTGGAGTACGGGTTGATCCCCGAGTTCATCGGCCGCCTGCCGGTCATCTCGGTCATCCACCAGCTTCAGCGCGAGGATCTCGTCACCATCCTCACCGAGCCGCGCAATGCGCTGATCAAGCAGTTCCACCGCTTCTTCCAGTTCGACGGCATCGATCTGGTCTTCGCCGACGAGTCGCTGAACGCCGTCGCCTCCAAGGCCCTGGAGCGCGAGACCGGCGCCCGCGGCCTGCGCTCGATCATCGAGGAGATCCTCCTCGACGTCCAGTTCGAGCTTCCCTCCCGCCGCGACGTGACCAAGTGCGTGGTGACCAAGGAGACCGTCGAGCGGGGGTTGAAGCCGACGCTGGTGACCGAGGCGGTCGACGACGACGAGGACGA
>JACCZP010000325.1 GCA_013695885.1 Thermoleophilaceae bacterium
GCACCTCGAGATCGCGGGGTACGAGCAGCTGCGCCACGTCGCCGAGCGTGCCGGTGACCCCGAGACCGTCGCGCTGGCCGAGCGCATCCTCGCCGAGGAGCGCGCGGCGGCGGAGAAGCTCGCCGGCATGTGGGATCGCGCGGCCGAGGCGTCGCTGCGCGAGCAGGGCGTCGAGGCCTGAGGCTCGCAGGCCACCCCTCGCGACCGCCCGGGGTGGCCGACGAGCGTCGCGAGATCGGCTCAGGGATGCTCCGGCGGCTGGCGACCGGGATCGCCAGCTCTGAGCAGCTCCGCCGGGCGTGAGCCCGGCCCCTGGGCGGGTAGTGGGACTTGAGGCGACCAGGGCGCCACCAGCAAACCGCGCCCGACTGGAGGCATCCGATGGCGAAGGACCACGGCTCGAGCATCAAGGACGACGAGCAGTACGAGGCGCTCCGCGAGGAGGGTGTGAGCAAGGAGAAGGCCGCGCGCATAGCCAACACCGATCGCTCGACGGCTGGGAAGCGAGGCGGCGAGTCCTCGAGCTACGAGGACTGGTCGAAGGACACCTCGAGGATCGCGCGAAGGAGATCGGCATCGAGGGGCGCTCGAGCAAGAGCAAGGACGAGCTGATCGACGCGCTTCGCAACCACTGAGGGCGAGACGGTCCGCCGCCGGCTCGAGCGTCACGGCTTGACGGCTGCGTAGCGGCGGCCGGGGGGGCGGCCCTCTCGGCTCAGCTCGCGCGTGGCGAGCACCCGGTCGGCGATCATGTCCATCGCCGTGTCCAGGTCGAGGTCCTGCCAATCGCTCCGGCCATCGGCCGGTCCTCTCGAGGGTCGCGATGGTCAGGCGCCGGCGACAGCGTCGCGGCGGCAATCCAGCTCTAGGTTCCCGTCGATGCGCCCGTGGGGGACATCGAGCGGCAGACGGGCGCGTGGGCGTCGGTCGCGTGCACCTCGGAGCTGGTTCTCTCTCTCACGCACCGGGTACCAGCCGGGCGTGATGGGTCCGATCCGCTCCGTCGGCGTGGTCGCGCCGGAGCGACCCGTCCGCCGATCGGCGGACGTCGGAGGAGCGCGATGATCGACACACGCCGTGAGTACGACCACCTGGCCGCGATCTACTGGCCGATCGCGGTCGCGGTGTTCGTGGTGGTCCTCGTGCTCGTGGTCTTCGCGGCGCTTCGCTTCCGCTCCGACGAGGAGGACCTGCCGCCCCAGCGCTCGGAGGCGCCGAAGACCGAGGGCGCCTACGTGCTCGCGCTGGTCGGGTGTTCGCCGTGCTGGTGTACCTGACGTTCTCGAGCATGTCCCGCTACGACGCGAACGCGGTGACCAAGCAGGGTGCGAGCACGCCCAACCTGCCGGAGCCGGGTCCGAGCAAGCCCCTCACGGTCCGGGTGACGGCGGCACGATGGAACTGGCGCTTCGACTACCCGGAGCAGGGCGTGACCGAGGCCGGCCTGGCCGAGCGGCGGGCGACGCTCGTCGTGCCCTCCGAGACCAACGTCATGCGGGCGGAGTCGTTGACGACCTCGAGGGCGGGCTCGCCCTCGTCCTGTGCGCACGCGGCCAGGAAGGTGGACACCGACGCGTGCGCCTTCTCGGTCTCGAGCTCCTCCGCACGGGCGCAGCCGGCGAGCAGGAGGGCGATGCCCGCGAGGAGGGCCACGGCTCGCACGGAAGGACAGTTACCCGTCTCGCGCTCGCGGTCTGCCGCTCGGCTTGCTCCCGCCGGCCCGACGCGGCCGACGGAGCAAGACGTTTAACGTCACGCTTGTGCGGGTCGCTCTCGTCGCTCTCCTTGCTCTCCTGGTCGCGGCCGGCTGCGGGCAGGAGAGCGTGCCGCCGCCGCCGGAGAGCCCTCCCTCCGGCGCGCAGGCCGAGCGCACGGTGGAGAGCCTCACCGAGGACACCGAGCGGCTGGCCCGGGAGGTGGCGGGCACCGGGCGCAGGCTCGCGCAGGATCCGAGCAGCGTCGAGGACGCGCAGGCGGTGCTCGAGGATCAGGAGCGCCGGGCGCGCGAGCTGGCCGATCGCACGCGCCGTGAGCTCCCCGAGGGCGAGCCCGCGCGCGAGCGCCTCGCCGCGGCCAACGAGCGCACCGCCGAGGCGGCTGCGAAGCTCCGGGACTTCGCTGAGCGCCCCGAGCAGCGGGAGTCCTTGGAAGAGGCCAGGGAGTCGCTCCGCGGGACCCGCGAGGAGCTCGGCGGAGCCGTGGAGGAGGCGCGCGAGCGCCTCTCGCCGGGAGCCCGTCAGCGCCTTGACCGCCTGCGGGAGGGGCTCGACCGCCTCCCCGAGCTCTAGGCGCGGCGGGGCGGTCTAGGTCTAGGTGCGGGTGGCCGGCGCCGCGCGCTGGCGAGCCGGCGCGAGCGCGCGTCCCGGCCACCCGCTTCGCTCGCCGACCAGGCGGATCAGCGCGGGCACGAGGAGAGTGCGCACCAGGAACGCGTCGAGCAGGAGGCCGACCGCCATCGTGAAGGCAAGCTCCCGGAAGGGCCTGACGGGCACGAGTGCCAGCGCCGCGAATGACAGCGCCAGCACCACGCCGGCCACCGCGATCGGCTTCGCGGACCGGGCCCCAGCCACCTCGAGCGCCTCCCGCAGGGGACGGTCGCGGGCCTCCTGCCACACGCGCCCGACGAGGAAGACGTTGTAGTCGGAGCCGAGCGCCAGGAGCAGCACGGCCGCGGCGAAGGGCACGTAGTAGGTCACGTCGACCTGTCCCAGGATGTCCTGGAAGAAGTAGGTGGTGATCCCGAGGGAGGCGAGCACGGCCAAGGTGCTCGAGGCGAGCAGGTAGAGCGGGGCGACGAGCGCCCGGAGGAACGCGACGAGGATCAGGAGGATGACCAGCAGGGCCACGGGCCCCACCCGGGTCAGGTCGTCGAGGGTGTCGGCGGCCGTCTCTGCGACCAGCGCGGTGTCGCCCGCAAAGGATGCTCGGGCCCTCGCCAAGCCGGCGTCCCGCAGGAGCCGCGGCATGGCCGCCTCGAGTCTTCGGAGCTGATTGACGGCGACGCCGCCGAGCGGGTCGGAGTCGAACACGATCGCGAGGCGGGCGGCGTCGCCGTTCTCCGCCAGCGTCGCACCCAGCGGCTGGGCGAGCGGCTGGTCCGAGGGGCCGAGCACCTGGGCCGTGCCCGGAAGGCGCTCCAGCCTCCGCTCGAGGCTCGCGAGCGCCCGGCGCTCGCGAGCGATCCCCGGTCCCTGCACCACCACCACCGTCGGGGCGAGGATGCCCGGCGTGAACCCCTTGCTCGCGGCCACGTAGCCTTCGTGCGCCTCGGCGGAGGGAGGGAGCCCGCGGATCAGCGGATTACCGAGCTCGAGGCCGAGCAGGCCGGTGGCCGCTGTGACGAGCAGCGAGACGCACAGGAGCGTGACCGCGCGCGGGAAGCGGCTCGCGAGCGTCACTGCGAGCGAGCGGGCGGGGCGAGCGCGCCGGCGCCGCCTTCGAGCCGCCGAGCGCAGGGCCCAGCGC
>JACCZP010000257.1 GCA_013695885.1 Thermoleophilaceae bacterium
CGGCTGGGGGGCGGCCGGCTCGGTGGCGGGCGGCGCGCGCCGAGTGGCCGGCCGGCGCCCGCGGCGCTTGTCGCGGTGGCGCTTGACCTGGCGGGCGATCTCCTCGGCCACGAGGTTGACGGCGTGCGGCATGCCCTCGGAGGCGTCGCGGGCGCGAAGGGTCACTCCCTTGAGGAAGAGGGTGGCCTCGGCCACCTGAGAGGCGGCGATCGAGGGGTTGCGCTCGGCCGAGAGCTCCACCTCCATCACCGCGAGCGGGGAGACCTGGCGCGCGACCTTCTCGAAGCGGCGCTCGACGTGGCCTCTGAGCTCGTCCCCGACCGTGACGCCTCGACCCTTGACCTCGATGCGCATGCCGGCTCCTCTCCTTGCGGGTGTGAACGAATGGTATGCCCGCGGTCACCCGGGCACAAGGCCGCGGCTGTGATCAAGCGCCACCGTCACCGCCCCGGAGTCCGCGCGTAGGTGACAGCGCGCACGTCCACCGCTCCCTCGCGCCGCAGCGCCGCGGCGCACGCGCCGAGCGTCGCTCCCGTGGTGACAACGTCGTCGACGAGCACGGCGAGCGGCGGCGCTCGTCCCCGGACGCGTACGGCCTGGGCCATAGCCGCGGCGCGCTCGGGGCGGTCACGGCCCATCTGCGTGCCGGCACCGCCCCGGCGCTCGAGGCAGTCGTCCACCTTGAGGCCGGTGCGGGTCGCCAGCGCGGAGGCCAGCAGCGCGGCCTGGTTGAACCCCCGCCGCCGGCGCCGGGCCGGATGCAGGGGAACGGGGACCAGGCGCGCGGCTTCCGCGGCGCCCGAGCCCGCCTCGCGGCCGAACAGCCAGGGCGGCGCTCCCGCCGCGATGGGACCGGCCATGACGTCGGCCAGACCTCGGGCGCCGCGGAACTTCAGCGCCCGGACGAGCGCCGCCGCCGGTCCCTCGTAGGCCAGCGGCGCCCACACGAAGAGTCCGCCACCGGCGGCGCCCGCGGGTCCCCCGGGCCCGCCACCCTCGGCGCCCGCGGCTCCCCCGGTGTCGAGCCCGCCGTCGTCCTCGGCCGGGACACCGAGCCACCGCAGCGCACGCCGGCACGCCGCGCATAGCGCCCGATCGCCGCCCGCGTGGGCGCCGCACCCGAAGCACAGCGGCGGGGCGACGATCGACAGGGCGGCGGACAGGCCCATTCCCCCTCAGCATCGCCGAGCCGGTGCTACAGCGGTGCAACGACCGCGACGATCTCGCGACAGCCGTGCACCGGCCCCCTACCTTGAGGATCCGATGGCGCCGTCGCCCCCGCCCGCATCACTGCCCCCCGGGCCGTGACCCATCCGATCCTCCACTGGAGCCTCTCCTCGGCTCTGCTGCCGCTGGCGGTCTACGCGGGCATCTACGCGTGGCGCTTCCACACCGTCCGTCGTGAGACCGGCGGGCGCGGCGCCGGGGCCCGCCAGGCGCTCGCGTTCGCCGCCGGGCTCGTGCTCATGGCGCTCGCCGTGGCCTCACCCCTCGACGGCCTCGGCGAGGACTATCTCTTCTCCGCGCACATGGTCCAGCATGTGATCCTCGGCGATATCGCGCCGCTGCTGGTGCTCCTCGCGCTCTCGCGGGTCATCATGCGCCCGGCCACCCGGCGCCTGCACCGCGTCGAGCGCGCGCTCGGGCCGCTCGCACATCCCGTCGCCTTCCTGGTGGTCGGGCTCGGGCTCGTCTACCTGTGGCACATCCCCGCGATGTACCAGGCGGCGCTCGCGAATCCCGCCGTCCACGCCCTCGAGCACGCCACCTTCTTCACGGCCGGGCTCGCGATCTGGTGGCCGCTCATCCAGCCGGTCCCGATGCGCCGGCGCCTGGTCGGACTCGAGACCCTCGGCTACGTGGGAGCGGCCAAGGCCGGCCTCGCGTTCCTCGGCCTCTTCCTCACCTGGTCGAGCACGCTCGCCTACCCCTACTACGCGACCGTGCCGCGCATCTGGGGCCTGTCGCCGATCGCCGACCAGAACGTGGGCGGGGCGATCATGATGATCGAGCAGTCGACGGTGCTGGTGGTGGCCTTCGCGGTGCTGTTCACGCGGATGCTCACGCAGTCGGAGGAGGACGAGCGCCGGCGCGAGCGGCTCGAGGACGCCGCCACCGCGTGAGCCTCTCCCCCGGAGAGGGTCCCCTCACGCCGGCGCAAGCGCCGCGCGGGCGCCCGCGGCGAGCGGCTCCGTGGATCGCGGGCGCCCTGGTGGTGGCGCTCGTGATACTCGGCACCGCCCTGGCGACCGCGCCGCCCGGTGCGGTGCTGCCGCGCGACCCGGCCGGCGGCGTCGACCTCCCGCTGGTGGCCGACGAGTCAGAGGCGCTCACCCCCCGGCAGGTGGCGGCGTTCGACCCCTTCCGCTTCGACCCGGAGCGGGAGGAGGAGTTCGTCGAGCGCGGCCGGGACGGGTACGAGCATCCCCTGTACGTGAAGAGTCCCGGCGGGGTCGAGGCCGCGGCGGCCCGGACGGGGGGATACCGCGGGCGGGTCCAGTCGGCCGCCGCGGGCAACGGGGTGAACGCGAACACGCTCGAGGCCATCCTCTTCCTCGAGAGCGGCGGACGGCCCGAGGTGATCGCGGGCGACGACCCCGAGAACGCCGTCGGCCTCGCTCAGATCCTCCCGAGCACCGCGACGGATCTGCTCGGCATGTCGGTCGACCTCCCGCGGTCCCAGCGGCTGACCCGTCGCATCGACCGCGACCGCCGCCGGGTCGTGACCGCGCGCACCGCCCGAGCGCGCCGGGAGGCGGCCATCCGCGTGCGCGAGCTCTCCCGGGAGCGCCGGCGCATCGACGACCGCTTCAATCCGACCCGCTCGATCGGCGCGGCCGCGCGGTACCTGGCCATCGCCGGGGAGCGCTTCGGCCGCGAGGACCTGGCCGCGGTGTCCTACCACATGGGGATGGGGAACCTCGAAGACGTGGTGGAGGACTACGTCGCCCCCCGGCGACCCCGGCGGCGCCCGTCGAGGACGGTGTCGGCTTACGACCTCTCCTACGCACGCCTGTTCTACGACTCGGGACCGCGCCGCAACCGCGCCGCCTTCGAGCGCCTCGCCTCCTTCGGCGACGACTCGCGGACCTACCTCTTTCGCGTCGAGGCCGCCAAGGAGATCATGCGCCTACAGCGCGGGGACCCGCGGGAGCTGCGCGCTGTCACGGAGCTGCATCTGGCCAAGGCGAGCGCCGAGGAGGTGCTCCGCCCGGCCTCGGACACCGAGGTCTTCGATGACTCCGTAGCCCTGCGCGAGGCCTACGAGGACGCGGAGCTCGTCCCGCTGCCGAGCGACCCCGGGCGCCTCGGCTTTCGCATCGATCGCCGCCTGGGCGAGCTCGCGCGCAGCATCGACACGCCACGCGAGCTCTACAGCGGCCTCCGTCCCGAGGCGCTGGCCACGCTGCTCTTCGTGGCCAAGGAGACCCGCCTCCAGACCGGCGATGAGACCGCCCTCCTGCTCACGAGCGGGGTGCGCGACCGCCCCTACCAGCGACTGCTGGTGGCCACCAACCCCGAGGCCACCGAGAACTACTCGCTGCACACCACCGGCTACGCCTTCGACATCGCCCTCCCCCGGTCCGAGCGCCGGCGCGACGCCGTGGTGGGGGTCCTCGAGCGCCTGCGCTCGCTGCGCGTGGTCGACTTCGTGTTCGAGCCCGCCGCCATCCACGTGACCGTGGGGCCGGACGCCGAGGAGCTGCTGCCGCTCTACGAGGGCCTGATCCCGCCCGAGCCGCGATAGGCGGCGCATCCGGGCGTCCTCGGTCGCTCGCGTGCTAGCGCACGCCACGCTCCCTGCGTCCTTCGGCTGCTTGCCTCTCGCGGCTCGGGACCTGACTGTCGCCGCGCTAGGCCGACCGGGGCCGCAGGCTCTCCACGATCCCTGTGTGCCCGAGGGTCCCGCCGACCACGATGGCGCCCTCCTCGACGTCGGTCCCCGGGAAGATGATCGTGTCGCGCAGCGAGGCGCCCGCGCCGACCCCTGCGCCGTCCCCGATCACCACGGGACCCATCAGGCGCGCACCGTCACCGATCCGAGCCCCCGCGCCCACCCACACCGATCCCGAGAGGGTCTCGAGCTCGCCCACCTCGGCGCCCTCGCTCACGAACAGGCCCTCCTGGCGCTCCTCGCCGCGCCACTCGACCCGCAGACGGCCCTCGAGGGCGGCAAAGGTCCCCTGCCGCAGCTCCTCGAGCGAGCCGACGTCGTTCCAGTAGGCATCGATCTCGTGCACGTGGAAGGGCACGTCGTTGTCGAGCAGCACCGGGAAGACGTCTTTCGCCCAGTCCACCGGATCGTCGTCCGGGAAGTAGTCGAAGATCTCCGGTGAGAAGCAGTAGATCCCGCAGTTGGCGAGGTCCGACAGCGCCTCCGCCGGATCCGGCTTCTCCTGGAAGCCCTGGACGCGCCCGTCCTCGTCGTGGATGACGACGCCGTACTCCTCGGTGTCGGCCACGCGCTTCACGGCAAGCGTGCCGATCCCCCCGGCCTCGCGGTGGCGCTCGACGAGCGCGGCCACGTCGAGGTCGGTGAGCGCGTCGCCGGAGACCACGACGACCGGGTCGTCCCCGAAGAAGTCGGCCACGTTTCGTACGCCGCCGGCGGTTCCGAGCAGCTCCTCCTCGTAGCGCCAGGTGAAGCGCTCGCCGAAGTAACCGCGGATCTCGTCGGGAAACCAGTGCAGGTTGGCCACGAGCTCGTCGAAGCCCTGGGCGTCGAGGAGATCCACGATGTGCGCCATCACCGGGCGGTCGAGGACCGGGACCATCGGCTTCGGCACCTCGAAGGTGATCGGCTGGAGCCGGGTGCCGAGCCCGGCGGCGAGGACCATGGCCTTCATGGAGACGGGACGCTAGCGGAGGAGGGCGGAGCCCGCTGCCCGGACCGAGGCGGGGGGCAGTCGGGGTGCTGCTCCCGACCCGGTCAGGTTCCCTGCCGCCAGGAGCGCAGGTACGCGCGCTGGAGCTCGGAGAGGGAGTCGATCGCCACGCCGAGCGCCTCGAGCTTGAGCCGGGCGATCTCGGCGTCGATGGCCTCCGGCACGCCGTAGACCCGATCCTCGAGCCGCTCGCCGTGGCGCACCAGGTACTCGACGCACAGCGCCTGGTTGGCGAACGAGATGTCCATCACCGCGGCGGGGTGGCCGTCGGCCGCGGCCAGGTTCACCACCCGTCCCTGGGCGAGGAGGTGGATGCGGCGCCCATCGTGGGTGCGGTGCTCCCGCACCGATGGCCTGACCTCGCGCGAGGACTCGGTCGCCGCCTCGAGGTCGGCCTTGCTGATCTCCACGTCGAAGTGCCCGGCGTTGGCGACGATGGCCCCGTCCCTCATGGCCGCGAAGTGCTCCGCGCCGATCGCGTCGCGCCCGCCGGTGACCGTGACGAGCACGTCGCCGCGCGCCGCTGCCTCGACCCCCGGCATGACCTCGTAGCCGTCCATGACCGCCTCGAGCGCGCGAAGCGGGTCGACCTCGCAGACGATCACGTGCGCACCCGCGCCCTTTGCCCGCAGGGCTACGCCCCGACCGCACCACCCGTAGCCGAAGACCACCACGCGGCTGCCGGCCAGCAGCACGCCGGTGGCACGGACGATGCCGTCGAGCGTCGACTGCCCGGTGCCGTAGCGGTTGTCCATCAGATGCTTCGTGCTGGCCTCGTTGACCGCGACCACGGGGAACGCGAGCCGGCCCTCTTTCTGGAGGGCGCGGAGGCGGATGACCCCCGTCGTGGTCTCCTCGGTGCCCCCGACGATCCCCTCCACGAGATCGGCGCGCCGGCCGTGGATGACCGAGACCACGTCGGCGCCGTCGTCCATCGTTATCTGAGGACGCCGGTCGCACACGGCGTCGATGTGCCCGTAGTAGGTCTCCGCATCCTCGCCGCGCACGGCGAACACCTCGGCGCCGTAGCTCTCGACCAGGGCCGCGGCCGTCTCGTCCTGCGTCGAGAGAGGATTCGACGCGCACAGGCTGACCTCCGCGCCTCCGGCCATCAGCGTGCGGACGAGGTTCGCGGTCTCGGCCGTCACGTGCAGGCACGCCGCCACGCACACCCCCTCGAGTGGGCGCTCCCGAGCGAAGCGCGCGCGGACCTGGGCGAGGACCGGCATGAGCGCGTCGGCCCACTCGATCCGGGCCTGCCCCGCGCCGGCCAGCGCGAGGTCGGCCACGTCGTGGGGCTTCGCCGGAGCGAGCGCCGCCCCGGTCGAGCCGGCGTCCGAGGCGGCGCCGGAGGCCGCGAGGCCGGGAGCGGCCGGCGGCTCGATCAACCGGCCCGCGTCCCCGCGTCCCTGGGCGCCCTAGTAGCGGTACTGGTCCGACTTGTAGGGACCGTCGACCTCCACGCCGATGTAGGCGGCCTGCTCGTCGGTGAGCTCGGTGAGGTGCACGTCGAGCGCCGGGAGATGGAGCCGGGCCACCTTCTCGTCCAGGTGCTTGGGCAGCACGTAGACCTTCCTCTCGTACTCGTCGTTCTTGCCGAACAGCTCGATCTGAGCGATCACCTGGTTCGTGAACGAGTTGCTCATCACGAAGCTCGGGTGGCCGGTGGCGTTGCCGAGGTTGAGCAGCCGGCCCTCGGAGAGCACGAGCACGGAGTGGCCGTCCGCGAACTGCCACTCGTCGACCTGCGGCTTGATGTTGACCTTCTCGACGCCCTCGACCTTCTCGAGCCCGGCGATGTCGATCTCGTTGTCGAAGTGGCCGATGTTGCCGACTATGGCCTGGTGCTTCATCCGCTCCATGTCGGCGGCGCGGATGATGTCCTTGTTGCCGGTGGCCGTGATGAACACGTCGGCGGTCTCGACCACGTCCTCGAGGGTCCTGACCTCGTAGCCCTCCATCGCGGCCTGAAGCGCGCAGATGGGGTCGACCTCGGTGACCACGACGCGGGCGCCCTGACCGCGCAGCGACTCGGCGCAGCCCTTGCCCACGTCGCCGAACCCGCAGACGACGGTGACCTTCCCGGCCAGCATCACGTCGGTGGCGCGGTTGATCCCGTCCACCAGCGAGTGGCGGCAGCCGTAGAGGTTGTCGAACTTCGACTTGGTGACCGAGTCGTTAACGTTGATCGCCGGGAAGCGCAGCGTGCCGGCCTCGGCCGCCTGGTAGAGGCGAAGGACACCGGTGGTGGTCTCCTCGGTCACGCCCATGACGCCCTCGGCGATCCGCGTCCAGCGACGGGAGTCCTCCTCGAGGGAGCGCTGGAGCAGGCCGAGGAAGACCCGGAACTCCTCGCTCTCGGCCTGGTCGGGATCGGGAACGGCGCCCGCGGCCTCGAACTCGGCGCCGCGCTGGACGAGCATGGTGGCGTCGCCGCCGTCGTCGAGGATCATGTTCGGTCCCTCGTCCGGCCAGGTGAGCGCCTGCTCGCAGCACCACCAGTACTCCTCGAGGGTCTCGCCCTTCCAGGCGAACACGGGAGTGCCCTTCGGATCGTCGGGCGTGCCGTCGGGGCCTACGACCACCGCGGCGGCGGCGGGGTCCTGGGTCGAGAAGATGTTGCAGCTCGCCCAGCGCACCTCGGCGCCGAGCTCGACCAGCGTCTCGATGAGCACCGCGGTCTGGGTCGTCATGTGCAGCGAGCCGGTGATGCGGGCGCCGGTCAGCGGCTTGGAGCCCGCGAACTCGCGGCGGGTGGACATGAGGCCGGGCATCTCGTGCTGGGCGAGACGAATGTCGTGGCGGCCCGAGGCGGCGAGGGAAAGATCGGCGACTCGGTGGTCGGTGGCGACGTTCTGAGCGGCGGTGGTGGTCATGGGGACTCCGTGGTTCGGGGAGAGCGGCTGAGGTTCAGGTTCATGGAGCGGCTACGCAGGTGCTCCCAGCAGGCGCTCATGCTTCTCCTGCTCGAAGCGCAGCCAGTCGTTCTCCGAGGAGAGGCCCTCGGGCCGCTCCGGAGCCGAGTCAAACCAGCACTCGAGCGCCGTGCGAAGGTCGGCGTCGCTACGCAGGCGCCGGGCGAAGGCGACGTCGGACAGGTGACAGTCGAAGTCGGTGAGCAGCTCGCGGAGCGTGCGCAGCCGCTGGAGCTCTCCGGCGCCGAACAGCCGGTAGCCGGAGGGGTTGCGCGGCGGTCGGACCAGTCCCACCCGCTCCAGGTAGCGGAGCATCCGCGGGGACCAGCCGGTGGTCTCCGCAGCCTCGTGGATGGTGAGAGCGGCCATTCGACGATCCCAACCTTACCAACATCTTGTCAAGGTTCGGCGAGACGCTCCTTGAAGCTCTCGAGGGCGAGGACCGACGTGGGGTCCACGCCGGCCAGCACGGCCAGGTAGACGGACACGAGATCGCCGAGCAACACCAGCGAGAGGAGCCGCTCGAGCGCCGTGTCGCCTCGGGCCTCGACCCGGGTGACCCCCGCGGCGCGCGTGGCTTCCACCACCTCCGCGGTCAACTCGAGGCGTCGCCGCAGCTCGGAACGCTGCCCCTCGTCTCCGAGGAATACCGCGTGCAGCGGTGCGAGACCACGGGCGCGCTCGTAGCCGATCAGTTCGTTGTGGTCGGCCTCGGGCAGCACCGAGGCAAACGACGGCAGCTTGGCGTTCTCGTTGAGCTGAGACTTCCAGCGCCGGGCCGCCGCGACGGTCGCGCCCGCTCCGTAGACCACCGGGAGCGCGCCCGCGAGGCCTCGGGCGATGGTCTTCGCCTCGGAGCCCTCGGGGGCGTCGGGGCCCCACTCCTCGATGAGCGTCTCGAGCAGCCGCCCGGCGGCCCGCACCTCCTCGGCCGGCGGGTCTCCCGCTCCGCACGCGGCCACGCACTCCAGGGCACCGACCGTCGTGTAGGCCACCGCCGCGCGCGGCTGGAGGCCCGACGGCACGCCGATCACGGGCACCCCCTCCGCGCGGGCGGAGTCCGCAAGCGCTCCTCCGGTGGTGAGCGCCACCCGCGACGCCCCGACGGCGCCGGCCGCGGCGAAGCACGCGAGCGTCTCCTCGGTGTAGCCCGAGTAGCTCGAGCAGAGGACGAGCGCACCGGCGCCGATCCAGGGGTCGAGCTCGTAGTCGCGCGAGACCCTGAGCGGCCGGCGCGCGCGCCGGCCGGTCGCGGCCACGGCCAACTCCCCGCCGACCGCCGACCCACCCATCCCGCACAGGACGAGACCTTCGGGGGCGTCGCGACGAGGCAGCCCGGCAGCCTCCACGCGCCAGAGCGCGTCCTCCAGCTGCGCTGGGAGGTCGAGGACGTCGCCCATGAGGTCCGAGTGGTCGACGGAGGCCACGGCGGCCGCCGAGAGCTCGCGGTGCGCACTCATGACGCCACCCGCTCGCCCGGAGGCACGCGTGCTCCGGCGCCGACGTACGCCCCTCCGGCCACGCGGGCCCCCGCCCCGACCACCGCTCCACCCTCGATCCGCGCCCCCTCCTCCACCACCGCGCGCTCGGCCACGATGCTGTCGAGCACCGAGGCACGCGCTCCGATGCACACTCCGTCGAAGAGCACCGCACCGCTCAGACGGGCCTCGGGGGCCAGCTCGCACCGGGCTCCCACCACCGAGAGCCCTCCCACCTCCGCGCCCTCGACCCGCGCGTCCGCGTGGATCAGCGAGCCGCTCGCCGTGCGCTCGGGGAGCGAGCTGGCCACCGTCCCGGTCAGCAGGTCACGGGTGGCCTCGAGGTAGCGCTCGGGCGTCCCGATGTCGTTGAAGTAGCCCTCGGCCAGATAGGCGTACAGCTCATCGCGATCGGCCAGCGCGGGGAATACCTCGCGCTCGAAGGACACCGCGCGGCCGGCGGCCATCCCCTCGACCGCCCTGCGCTCAAGCACGTAGGCGCCGGCGTTGATCCGGTTGGTGGGCGCCGGCCCGTGCTGCTTCTCGAGGAAGGCCTCGACGCGACCGTCGGCCGCCGTGGGCACCACGCCGTAGCTCGACGGGTCGTCCACGGCCACCAGCGCGATGGTCGCGACCGCCCCCGTCTCCCCGTGACGGGCGATCAGCGCGGAGAGGTCCAGATCGGTCAGCACGTCGCCGTTCAGCACCAGCAGGCGCTCCTCGAGCATCCCGAGGTCGGCAGCCAGGCGGACCGGGCCGGCGGTGCCGAGCGGCTCCTCCTCGGTCACGTAGCGCAGGGCGATGTCTCCGTGCTCGCCGCCGAGCACACGCTTCACGTCCGCGGCCAAGAACCCGCAGGAGAGGATGGCCTCCCGGATGCCGTGAGCTGCCAGCCAGTCGAGCATGAACGAGAGGAACGGCCGTCCGGCGAGGGGCATCACCGGCTTCGGGACGGTGAGGGTGAGGGGCCGAAGCCTGGTCCCCGCCCCGCCGGCGAGGACTAGCGCCTGCACGCGGCCCGGGGAGCCCGGGGGCCTCGAGGCTCTCTCGCGACGGTCACCGGGGCGCGCCCGGCCGGGTCCATCGGCGTCAGTACCGCGGGGCGGCGACGGGATGCGCCTCTCGGGGCGGCCCCGCCACCGACCGACCTACGCCCTCGTACAGGAAGCCCGCCGCGCGCAGAGCCTCTCCGTCGAGGAAGTTGCGCCCGTCGACCACCACCGCGCCCGCCATGCGGTCCTTGACCGCGCCCGACCAGTCGAGCTGGCCGAACTCCGGCCACTCGGTCACGAGCACCGCCGCGTCGGCTCCGTCGAGGGCATCGATCGCGCTGTCGCAGAGCCGCGCCCCACCGAGCATGTCGGCGGCGTTGGCCGCTGCCACCGGGTCGTAGACGCGGACCTGGGCGCCCTCGCCCTGCAGCCGCGCAGCCAGGACCAGCGCGGTGGCCTCCCGCACGTCGTCGGTGTTCGGCTTGAATGCGACGCCGAGCAGCGCGATCTCCCGCCCCACGAGCGAGCCGAGGTGCTTCTGGAGCTTGCCGATCGTGCGTCGCTTCTGGAGCTCGTTCACCTCGATGACCGCGGTGAGGAGCTGAAAGTGGTAGCCCGAGTTGCCGGCCAGCTGCTTGAGCGCGGAGACGTCCTTGGGGAAACAGTTGTGGGTGACCAGTCCTCCCGTGGTGACGAATGTCTGGGGTCCCGGAACCTCCATCGAGAAGACCGGCCCGGTGAACGACCGGCGCGTGACCGACGTGACGCGGACCCATGCGCTTCCGTCCTCGCACCGCCGGTAGCCCGTCGGCGCGATCCGCTTGGCTTGATGGCTGAGGGAATCGCGTACGGCGCCGCGCTCGGCCTGGGGAACGAGGAACAGGGCTCGTTCGACCTGCTCGGCTCCGGCGAGCACTATCCAGTGGTTGTCCTGCGTCGACTTCGCGGTCCGCCCGACCTTCCACCTCGCAGCGAGCCCGAGGTCACCCAGGAGGCGTAGGACCCCGTCGGCCAGCACGCGGCTCGCGGATCCCCACTCGAGCACGACGCTCGGTCCGCCGGAGACGTACGACCACGAGCCGTCTCCGTGCCAGAGCCCGCTCAGCAGCGCTCGCTTCGCGACGTCGGGCTGGCTCCAGATGAGATCCGGGACGCGCTGCCGGTAGCAGTTGCGCCCTAGTCCTAGGATCTCGATCCACCAGCCGGCGAGGATGCGCGAGGAGACGACGACCGCGGTCGTGGTGGGGAACGTCCGGACGTCCGCCTTTGTCCCGTGCCGCCTCCAGAAGCCCGCGACCTCGTCCACCAGGTCGGACTCCTTGGTGGGATGGAACGACCACTGAAGGCGATGACGACTCCCCCTCTCTCCGTCCACCGTGCAGTGGCCCTCCGCGAGGTACAGGCCGACTACCCGCCAGAAACTCTCATCGGCGATGATCGAGGTGGGTATCTCGCTGCCGTTGCGGGCGGTCGCCACGGTGGCGTCATCGACCGGAACGTCGAGCGTCCGCGCTTCGTCGAGCCGCATCGCCCCACTGCGGACGATGTCGTGGATCCGGGTGAGCGATCCCCTCGGGTGTTCGAGCGCTGTCGCCCGGACCGAGGCGTTGGCGGATGCCAGCCGGTCGATGTGTGCGCGCGGCGGGCGAAGAATGACGTCACGATCCACGAGTCCTGTCGCCGCCGCGCCTGCCAGGGTCTCGAGCGCGAGAGGTCGGCTCTGGGGGGCTTCGGACCCCGTCGAGCCTTGGGCGAGCGGCAGCCAGTCCTCAGAGGTCAGGTCCTCGGCGAGCTTGCGGCCGAGTGACCCTCCCGCCGCGTCGGTCGCGAGGAACGGGTGGTCCGGGGTGCACCGGACGCGACGCCCCATCTTGGTCCGGACCTCGAGCACGTCGCCGTCGTAGGGTCGCCGGGTAAGGACCTCGACGCGACGAAACCGCGGCGCCCTGTCGTCCTGCTCCCACGAAAGGACCTCGAGTCCATCGGGCGCGATCTGAGTCTCCTCCTCGGCGGCGAGGCCCTGCTGGGTCGCAGCGCGTTCGAACAGCTCCGCGAGCGAGGTCAGGTCGACGCGCCCGTCAACCCGCGTGAGCACGGTCTCCTCCGCCAGGAGGCACGAGCCCCCGTAGCCGATGCCCGCCTGTAGGAACTTCGGGCCGATACGGGAGTCGAGCCCCATGCCGCGGGCCACCTCGAGAACGTCGGCACCGAGCTCCTCGGACACGTTGGCGATCTCGTTGATGAACGAGATCTTGGTGGCGAGGAAGGCGTTCGAGGCCAGCTTGATCATCTCCGCGCTGGCCACGTCGGTGCGCACCACCGGCGCCCGCAGCGGGGCGTACAGCGCCTCGACACGGTCGCCGAAGGCCTCGGAGGCGGCGTCGGCGCCCACCACCACTCGCTCCGGGCCCATGAAGTCCTCGACCGCTGTGCCCTCCTTCAGGAACTCGGGGTTGGACACGTAGCCGAGGTCGGTGGGCGCCCGCCGCCCGATCGAGCGCCCGGTGCCCACGGGCACGGTGCTCTTCATCACGAGCGCGTGGTCGGGCGAGTCCCCGAGCTCCTCGAGCACCCGCTCCACGCGCGAGAGGTCGGCGTCGCCTGAGTAGGTGGGCGGAGTGTCCACGCAGCAGAACAGAAGCGACGCGTTCGGCAGGACGTCGGCCATCTCGGTGGTGAAGTGCAGCCGCTCCGCGTTGCGGGCCACCAGCTCGGCCAGCCCCGGCTCGTGGATTGGCACCTCGCCGCGCGAGAGGCTCTCCACCTTCGCCGCCAGGATGTCGCGGCAGTACACCTCGTGGCCGAGCTCGGCGAAGCAGGCGGCGGTGACGAGGCCGACCCACCCCGCGCCGATCACGCCGACGGGCTCGCTCGGGGAGTGGCCGTCGTCGGTGGCGCGTGCGCTCATGGCCCGGGAGGTTATTAGGCGTTTTCGAGGGCTCCGCGCGGGCGCGCGGAGGCGGTCGCGAGGCCCACGGATCGGTCTACCGCGTGCGCGTGGAGCGGGCGATGGCCAGCATCTCGCGCTCGGAGATGGTCTGGAGCAGGGTGTTCGAGATCCAGTACACGCCCCGGTCGGTGCGCCAGGCCACGAGCCGCAGCCTGTCGCCGTCGTAGTGCAGGTCGAAGCGACGGCCGTCGATCGTCCGCGACTCCGACGGCGAGCGCAGGATGGGCGCGTCCTGCCACGCGGTGCCCTGGAGGCCGTAGTACTCGCCGACCTCGCCCGAGCGCACGACCATGCGGTAGGAGTTGTAGGCGCGGCCATCCGGTCCATCGATCCCGTACACGCGCGGAGCGTCGGCGAAGTAGCCCCCGGGCTTGTGAGCGGTCGGGAAGTAGATCGGGATCTTCGCCCCGGCCGCCTTGGCCTGCGCGGCCTGCTCCCGGCCGTCGGCGGTGGCGTCGTCGAGCTGGACGCTCCGGATCCCCCTGGTGCTCGGCTTGCGTCGCCGGCGGGGGGCCTCCTCCCCGCTGCGCGGGCCCTCGGTCTCCTGGACACCCAGGAACTGCTGGGTGAGCTTGCGCACCTTCGCGCTGCTCGCGGTCACGTAGCTCGCGCCGATGTTGCCCTCGAAGTGGATCTCGGAGACCGGCTTGCCGGCGGAGGCGACGACCAGGCGCAGCAGACGTAGCACCGACTCGCGCGTACGGATGTCCGACGTGGTGTAGCGGCCGAACAGCCGCACGAGGCGATCGCGCTCGCCCACGAGCCGCCCCACTCCCACCTGCTGCTTGGCCTGGCGCAGGAAGTCCTGCTGGCGGGCGGAGCGCACCAGGTCGTTGTCGTCGTGGCGGTAGCGGGAGTAGTCGAGGGCATCCTGGCCGCACAGCTTCTGGTAGCCCTGCGGCACGTCGATGGTCGCGTACCTCATGGGGCCCGTGTTGTCGTTGAAGTAGCGGCGGTCGATGTCGACGTACACGCACCCGATGGCGTTCACCGCTTGCTTGAACCCGCTGAAGTCGACGTTGATCACGTGGTTGATCCGCAATCCCGTAAGCTGCTTGACGGTCTCGAGGCTGAGCTTCGGGCCTCCCAGGGCGTAGGCCTCGTTCAGCTTCTCGGTGCCGTGCCCGGGAACGTCCACCTTCAGGTCGCGCGGCAGCGACATCAGCGCGATCGCCTGCCGTGCCGGATCGAGCCGGGCGAGGATGATCGTGTCCGAGCGCTGACCGGCGGACAGACCGGAGCGCACGTCCTCGGAGTTCGCCGCGCGCTTGTCGGAGCCGATCAGCATGAGGGTCTGGGGCGTGCCGGTGTCGGCCTCGGCCAGGCTGGCGCCCAGGTCGAGCGCGGGGGCGGTCCCGAGCGCGGCCACCACCTTGTCGACCTCGCTGATCGCAGCGTACGCCGTGGTCGAAGCCGACGCGGCCACGATCAGCAGCGAACCCAGGAGCAGCCGCTTCCAGGGCGCCATGCCTGTGGACGTGTCAGGCAACGCGAACGGGGCGCAGCTCGAGGCGGCGGGGAACGCGACGGACGAACTCGACGAGCGCGCTCTTGTAGCCCTCGAGGGAGGAGATCGACACCCACTCGTCGGGCCCGTGGTGACCTCCCCCCGAGGGGCCGAACTCGACGGCGGGAACGCCGGCGGCGAGGAAGGAGACAGCGTCGGAGGCGCCGTCGCGGCCCACGGAGATGCTCTCGGCGGGCGGGCCGCCCGGGCCGGAGGCGCGGTCGGCCACGACCTCGGCCAGAGTGCGCACGTAGGGATCGGCCCGGTCCACCATCGCCGGGACGCGCTGGAAGAGCACCGAGACCTCGCTGTCGGGAAGCTCGCGCACGGCGGCGAGGATGGCATCGGGGTCCTGTCCGGGTAGGTAGCGCACGTCGACGTCGACCAGGCAGAGGTCCGGCACCTTGTTGAGCGCGTCGCCCCCGTGGATGCGGCCGAGGTTGATCGAGGGACGGTCGAACAGCTCCGAGGACTCGCGCGCGAAGGGCAGTGACTCGATTCGGCGGAAGGCGTCGAAGGCCTTCAGCACGGCGTTGTCACCGAGCCACGGGGTCGAGCCGTGGGCGGCCTTCCCGCGTATCGCCAGCCGCATGGCCAGCACCCCCTTGGCCTGCACGCCGATGCGCAGGTCGGTGGGCTCGCCGGTGATCGCGAAGTCGCCGGTGTGGCCGTCGGCGATCAGGTGGTCGGAGGCCTTCGGGCCCTCCTCCTCGGACTCCTCGTCGGCCACGCAGAGCAGGCGGACGCGAACGTCGCGCTGGTCGGCCAGGTCGCGGACCGCGCACATCATGGCCGCGAGGCCGCCCTTCATGTCGTAGGCGCCGCGGCCGTAGAGGCGGTCGCCCTCCACGCGCGGGAGGAACTGCTCAGGAGGGGCGGGCACGACGTCGAGGTGGCCGTGCAGGACCACCGTCGGGCCCTCCCCGGCGCCCACCGTCGCGGCCAGGAAGGGGCGGCCGTTGTGGCGGCCGTCGGAGACCTCGACGTCACGCGCCTCGAGCCAGCCCTTGACGAACCCGGTGGCGCTCTGGATGCCCTCGAGTGAGGTGGTCTCGTAGGTGATCAGACGCTCGGCCAGGGTCCGCTCCAGCATCGGCTGAGGATAGCCGTGGGGCCGGGCGGGTCCGGTCTGTGGAGGGCTCTCCGAGATCGGCGCATGCGGTTGCGCGGTGCGCCGCGCGGTCCAGCGCAGACTGGCCCTACGAGGCGCTGCGCAGCGCCTCGAGCACCTCTTCGGTCGGGGCGTTGTCCGCTGCGTCCTCGTTGTAGTGGGCGTACGCTGCGCGTCCGTCGCGACCGATCACGAAGGTGGCCGGCCGGATCGATACGTCGCCCCCCTGGGGGCTCCCGACGAAGTGGCCCTTGAACGCCGCCTTGACGGTCGGCACCAGGGTCTGGACGCCGAGGTACTCCTTGACGCCGCCCTTCCCGAGGCCGACGGCGCGGTAGCCCTCGATCTCGGGATCGCCGAGGCAGTCGAAGGGCACGTCGCGCTCCCGGCAGAAGTCCCGTGTGTCGGTGCCGTGGTACTGGAAGACGGCCAGCACGTCGCCGCCCGCGGACCGGATGTCCTCGTGGGCCTCACCCAACTGGGCGAGGTGCTCGCGGCAGTGGGGTCAGCCGAAGTGGCGCTCGAAGGCCACCACGAGCGGGCCCTGCTCCCAGCGCTCCCGCAGGGAGACCCGACCCTCGGCGGTCTCGAGCGCGATGTCGGGGAACTCGTCCCCGATGGAGAGCTGCTCGGGCATGCGCGGATCGGCATACTAGCCCGGGTGACGGCCACCGCTCCGAGGCCGCCCGCACGGCGGGACGCCGCGCCGTTCGCCACCCACGAGGTGGCCAACCAGGTACCGCCGCTCGAGGATCTCGACCTCTTCGGGACCAACCGGCCGCTGGTCGAGGCCCTCGACCGCGAGGGCTCCGGATGGGCCCGCGAGCGAGCGCACGCGGTCGGCCGCGAGTTCGGGAGAGCCGAGGTGCTCGCGCTCGGCACGCTCGCCAACGAGCATCCGCCGCGTCTGTACACCCACGACCGCTTCGGGCGTCGTGTCGACGAGGTCGAGTTCCACCCGGCGTGGCACGAGCTGCTCGCGCGGGCCACCCGTCACGAGATCCACTCGCTCCCGTGGCGGGAGCCGCGCGCCGGGGCACACGCCGCGCGGGCCGCGCTGTTCATGACCTCCGCGCAGGCCGAGGCGGGCACGGGGTGCCCACTGTCGATGACCTACTCGGCGGTGCCGGCGCTGAGGACCCAGCCTGAGCTGGCGGCCGAATGGGAGCCGCTGCTTGT
>JACCZP010000326.1 GCA_013695885.1 Thermoleophilaceae bacterium
GGTCTATGCCGACGATCGCGTCGCTGTCCGGCAGCCCCCTGAGCGGCCGTGACCGCACGATGTCCGGACGGCTCGACGAGAAGCTCACGAGGTTGTCGCCGGAGATGCCGACGAACGTGGCCGCCGAGGCGCTCGTGGGAACGACGAACGACGCGAGCACCGCGCCGAGCACGGCGAGCGCCAGCCGCCGCCCGAGGCTCCCGACGAGCGCCGGGGGTGAGATGGTGGTGTGCAAGGGGTCTCCTTCTTTCGGTCCGCGGCCCGAAGGCGACGGATGGTGGCTTTCCGGTCTTGCCCGGTCCGGCATTCAACGCCGAATCGGGCATCGGAGACGCGCAGCCGGGGCCGGACGCAACGCCCGCACCATCGGCGGTGGCTCAACCCTGTCCACCCCCGCGCATGATGTCCTCGCCCGTGGGGGCCGGGTCGCCATCGCCGGGCTCCCGGGTGACGGCGAGGCCGGGGTAGTTCCTCGGATTGACCGCGGCGTGGAAGATCACCCGCGAGCGCCCCTCGGGATCGGGATGGAAGGTGCCGGCCGAGATGCGGTTCGGAGCGCCCGGGCGATCGCCGGGGCCCACGAACCAGAGCTCGTAGAAGTCCTTCTTGGGGAGGACAGGCAGGTCGTCGGTGGCGAAGGCGATCCGCCGGCCGCTGCCGAGCTCGTCGACCCGGGCGGTGGCCGGGTCCCGTCCCCGGTCAGGACGGCGCTCACCTCGGGGGCCCCGACGACGAGGCGGCCGCCGGCGCGCGGGTATTGTGGAACCGTGCCGCGCGAGCCCCTCCACGACGCGCACGGCCGGCGGATCGCGGACCTCCGCGTCTCGGTCACCGACCGCTGCAACTTCCGCTGCCAGTACTGCATGCCGGCGGAGGGCCTGCCGTGGCTCGCCCGCGACGAGATCCTCTCCTTCGAGGAGATCGAGCGCGTCGTCGGACTCATGGTCGAGATGGGCGTCGAGGACCTCCGCCTGACCGGCGGCGAGCCACTCGTGCGCCGGCAGTTCCCGCGCCTCGTGGCAATGCTGGCCGGCCTCGACGGCCTGCGCGACCTCTCGCTCACCACCAACGGCTACCTGCTCGAGCGTGACGCCGACGCCCTGGTGGCCGCCGGGGTCGGCCGCGTGAACGTCTCCATCGACTCCCTCCAGCGCGACCGCTTCTTCCAGATGACCCGCCGCGACTCCCTCCCCCAGGTGCTCCGCGGGCTCGAGGCCCTGTCCCACCACCCAAAGGTCCATCCCGTCAAGGTCAACGCCGTGGCCATCCGGGGCTTCACCGAGGAGGAGGCCCTGCCCTTCGCGGAGTTCGCCCGCACGTCGGCCTTCCAGGTGCGCTTCATCGAGTTCATGCCGCTCGACGCCGACCAGGCCTGGACACCGGACGCCGTGCTCACCGGCGAGGAGTTGCGGCAGATCATCCACGCCGTGCACCCGCTCGAGGAGCGCCCGCGGGAGCCCTCGGCCACCGCCCGGATCTTCCGCTTCGCGGACGGGGAGGGCGAGATCGGGTTCATCAACCCGGTGTCCGAGCCCTTCTGCAGCGACTGCAACCGCATCCGCCTCACCGCCGAGGGGAAGCTCCGCACCTGCCTGTTCTCGATGCACGAGACGGACCTCCGCGAGCCCCTGCGGGCGGGCGCCACCGACGACGACCTCGAGCAGATCGTCCGCGACGCCGTGTGGCGCAAGGAGCTCAAGCACCGGGTGAACGAGCCCGGCTTCCGTCCTCCGGCGCGCTCCATGAGCGCCATCGGGGGCTGACCGGCTCCCATCGGGCGCCGAGCGACCCGACGCCGAGCGCCGGAGCGAAGAGCTGAGCGTCTACACGTTCACCGAGCGGCGAGGACCCAGGGTCGAGCGCCGGCGCTGCGCCTCCCTCGACGAGGCCCTCGACGCGCTCGAGGAGCGCGGCCTGGCCGTCGAGCGCGACGCCGACGCGCGCCCGGTCGACCTGAAGGTGCTGCGACGCTTCGAGCCGGTGGCGCAGGTGTCGGCTCGGCTCGAGATCGCCGGGCCGGGCCGGGTGCGCGCCGGTCTCGACGTGCGCGGCGACGGCTCGGCGGAGGCCTACACCGGCCGCGTGCGCCGGCGAGTGGTGGAGCAGCGCGCCGGGGAGTCGCCCTACGAGGCCCTGCGCAGGGTCCTGAGCGTCGACGACGGGCGCACGCGGTGAACGGCGGCCCGAAGGTGCCGCTACCCCAGGACGCCAGGCCGCCGTACCGCGTGTGGGTGAGCGGCGTGGCCCAGGAGGAGGGTCGCGACTATGAGGTCCGCGATCGAACGCTCTGCTTCAAGAGGCCGCTCGTCCAGGAGGGGCGGCTCGGGTTCTGGCGCTGGCTGTCGATGTTCCTCGGCCTCGTCGGCACCTACCGCCCCCACGACTCGGTCGACGTGCAGTACCGGGTGGACGGACGCGAGAAGCTGGCGTCCGACCTCGAGGTGGTGGGCGCGCCGACGGGTACCGAAGGGGGCAAGGAACGCTCGGCGGGGGGGCGCCGGCACGACGAGGGCTGAGCCGACCTCGTAACCTTCCGCACCATGCGCATAGACCAGATCCTCGAGGAACGCCGCCCCGTCTTCTCGTTCGAGTTCTTCCCGCCCAAGGACGACGAGGGCATGGAGCGGCTGTTCAACGCCGTCGCGGAGCTGAAGAAGGACGACCCGGCGTTCGTCTCGGTCACCTACGGCGCCGGAGGGTCCACGCGAGACCGCACGATCGCCGTGGTCAAGCGCATCCGCCGTGAGCTCGACGTCGAGGCCATGGCGCACTTCTCGGTGGTCGGCGCCACCCGCGAGCAGCTCGTGACCACTCTGGACGAGATGCAGGACGCGGGGATCGACAACGTGCTCGCGCTGCGGGGGGACCCGCCCAAGGGCGAGACCGAGTGGCGGCCCGAGCCGGGCGGCCTCGTGTACTCGAGCGAGCTGGCCGCGCTGATCTCCGAGAGCTACCCGTTCTGCATCGGGGCCGCGTGCTTCCCGGAGGTGCATCCCGAGGCCGAGAGCATGTCCGCGGACATCGACTTCCTCAAGGAGAAGGTGGCCGCCGGAGCGCGCTTCCTCATCACCCAGCTCTTCTTCGACAACGACTTCTACTTCGACTTCGTGGAGCAGGCCCGTGACGCCGGCGTCACGGTCCCGATCATCCCCGGGATCATGCCGATCACCAACTTCAAGCAGATCAAGCGCTTCACGGAGATGTGCGGGGCGTCGATCCCCGAGCCGCTCGAGCAGGCGCTGGCCGCGCGGGCGGAGGACGACGGCACCGGCGTCTCGGAGCTCGGCGTGGCCTACGCCACGCTCCAGTGCACGGAGCTGCTGGCCCGTGGCGCGCCGGGAATCCACTTCTACACGCTGAACAAGTCGCCGGCCACGCGGGCGATCCTGGGGGCGCTGCGGGCGGCCCGGCCGTGGGACCGGGCGCTGTCGCCAGCCTAGTTAAGTTAGTCGGTACCCCCTGTCGCGCCACACCTGCGGAATCGCTCCTGGGTACCAGCGGCCCC
>JACCZP010000341.1 GCA_013695885.1 Thermoleophilaceae bacterium
AGCCCGAGGAGAGTCGCCGTGCGCGCGGAGACCGCCTTGCGCGGAGCACGATTTTCTTCTCCTTGGCGACCGGCCTGTCGCGGGTGCTCGGCCTCGTGCGCGAGGTGGTGGCCGCGAGCTACTTCGGCGTGAGCGGCGCGATGTCCGCGTTCACGATCGCGTTCCAGGTGCCGAACCTCATCCGCGCCCTATTCGCCGACTCGGCGCTCCAGGGCGCCTTCGTGCCGGTCTTCACCGAGCTGCTCGAGAAGGGCGAGCGCCGCGAGGCCTTTCGCGTGGCCTCGGGCCTGCTGTCGCTCATCTGCCTGGGCCTCGGCGGGATCACGCTGGCCTTCGTCCTCGCGGCTCCGGTGCTCGTTCCGCTGCTGGCGCCCGGCTTCGACGACGACCCCGCGCTGGCCGGGCTCACGATCTCCCTGACCCAGCTCATGTTCCCGATCGTCACGCTGCTCGCGCTGTCGGGCCTCGTGGTGGGGATGCTCAACTCGTTCGAGCACTTCAGCGTCCCCGCGCTCGCCCCGCTCGCGTGGAACGCGGTGATCATCGCCTCCCTGATCGGCCTCACGCCGCTGCTCGGGCCCGACAACGGGATCTACTCGTACGCGATCGGCGTCCTGGTGGGCACGGTCGTGCAGCTCGTCCTGCCCATGCCGTGGCTCCGCGGTCGCGGCGGACGGTTCCAGCTCACGCTCGGGTGGCGAGGTCCTCACATCCGGCGCGTGCTGGTGCTCATGCTCCCGGTGACCATCGCCCTCGGGCTGATCAACTTCTCCCTGCTCATCAACTCGTTCTTCGGCACCCTCGTCCGCCCCGAGGCTCCGGCCGCGATCGACAAGGCGTTCCGCATCTACATGCTCCCGCAGGGGCTGTTCTCGGTGGCCATCGCGACGATCCTCTTCCCGACGCTCTCCAGGCTCGCGGCTCGGGGCGCCCTCGGAGAGCTGCGGGCCACGATGGCGAACGGGGTCCGTCAGATATGCCTGCTGCTCATCCCCTCGGCGGTGATCATGGCCGTGCTCGCCGAGCCCATCACGCGGCTGGTCTACGAGCGGGGCGCCTTCGACGCCGAGGCGACCGACCTCGTGGCCAGCGCGATGGTGTGGTGGGCGATCTCGCTTCCCTTCCAGGGGGTGAGCCTGCTCTTCTCGCGCACGTTCTTCTCGCTCCAGCGACCGTGGGCCACCACCGCCCTCGCGGGCCTCAACCTGGTGGTCAACGCGCTCGTCGCGCTTGCCCTCTACCGGCAGCTCGGGATCGCGGGCATCGTGATCGGCACGGTGGTGGGGACGGTGGGGATGACCGTCGCCCAGGGGGCGTTCCTGCGCGGAGACCTGGGCGGGGTGGAGGCCGGGCGCACGATCTCCGCCGCGCTGCGGATGCTGACCGCCTCCGCCGCCCTGGCCATCGTTGCCTACCTCACGTGGGACGGGCTCGACGCCGTGCTCGGTCGGTCGCTGCTCGCGCAGGCGGTGGCGATGGCGCTCGCCGTCGGCGCCGGCCTGGTGGTGTACGCGGCCGCGGTGTGGGCGCTGCGCATCCCGGAGGCGAGGCAGATCGCCGGGCTCCTGCGAGGACGCCTACCGCGGAACTGAAGGGCACCCTGCACCGCGCGGGGCCCCCGCTCACACGTCGTAGCTCCGCGCCCGCGAGCCCATCTGCGGCTCGTCCATCAGCCGCAACCGCCGCTCGACGTGCGCAGGCACCACGCGACGCTCGCGCAGCACCCACGGCAGCCCGCGGAGCGCGTCGAGGAAGGCCAGGGCCGAGACGCGGTCCTTGGGGACCTTGCGGACCATCATCAGCGTGCGCCGCGCGGCGCTCGGCCAGGGCCGCCGGAGCCACGAGAACCACAGCGTGTTGCGCACTCCCCGGCGGCGGCGCAGGTCCCGCGCGGCGCCGGAGCGGCCCTTCATCGAGCGGTGGTGGGCCACCACCTCGGCCAGGTAGGCCAGCGACCACCCGGCGGCCTGGAGGTCGGCCGAGAGGTGCTCCTCCTCGCCCCCCATCTGAAGGCGCGGATCCGTGCCTCCCGCGGCGAGGTAGGCCGATCGGCGCACGACCGCCGCGGGACCGAGGAAGGACACGACCGGGCGACCGGGCATTCCCGGCTCGTCCGGAAGGGGAGAGTCGGCGATCTCGGCCATCATCGGCTCCTCGCGCCGGCGCGAGGGGTCCTCCTCGCCCACGTAGACGTGGGCCTGGACGACGGCCAGGCGGGGGTGGGCGTCGAGGGCGTCAGCGGCGCGGGCGAGGGACCCGGGCTCCCACCAGGAGTCGTCGTCGGAGAGGGCCACGTACGCCGCGCGCGCGAACTCGACGCCCACGTCGCGCGCCGCGACCCCGAGGTTCACCGGCAGGCGGATCATGTCGACCGACGGGAAGCGCTCGCGCACCGCCTCCGCCGAGCCGTCGGTGGAGGCGTTGTCCACGACGATGAGCTGGGGACGCTCGGGCAGGGCGCTCAGGTGGCCGAGCGAGCGCAGGAGCTCCTCGCGCTGGTCGTGGACGATCTGCACGACGGCCACCCGCGGATCGGGCGTAGCGGCGAGCGCCTCTCCGTTGTCGGACACGGCGGCATCATGGCCCACCGCACTACTCGTTCCGCTGGCGGCAGGGCACGCTGCCCCGGTCGAGCACCTCTCCTTCGAGTGTCACGAAGGTGAAGTGCGCCACCCCGGGGCGGAGCACGAGCCGCAGCGCCCCGTAGCGATCGTCGTCGGCGAAGGCGATGCGGTCGTCGGTCCCCTCGACGTCGTCGATGCGCTCGCTTCCGCCGGCGCCGGAGACGAACTCCGTCACCCCGTCGATCGGGCGCATGCGCTGCATGTTGTGCTCATGGCCGGCGAGTGCGATCGCCGTGCGCCCCGGCAGGAGCTCCCAGAGCGCCTGCATGTCCTCCTGGTCGCCATGCTCCTCGCCGGCGCTGAAGCGCGGTCGGTGCCAGAAGGCGATCCGACAGTTGCCTGGACCTCGCAGCGCCTGCTCGAGCCATCGGCGCTGCGGCGAGCCGCGGTCCTGGGGGAGCTCGGAGTTGAGGCTCAGAACCTCCCACCCGGCCTCGTGGAACGAGTAGTACGGGGGGATGGGCCGGCCCAGGGCGTCGGCCCAGTAGGCGTCGTAGCCCGTTGCGTGGTTCGGCCAGTCGTGGTTGCCGGGCGTCGGAGCGGTCCGCGCAGCCAGCGGGCCATACGTGCTTGCGTAGTTCTCGCGGAAGTCCTCGGCAGTCCCTTCCTCGTAGACGTCGCCGAGGTAGAGCAGCCGGTCGGGACTAGAGGCGGCGATGCGCCGGGCGAGGGTCCTGCCCTCGGAGGTCTCGTCGGCGCCGTCCCCCACCGCCCACACGACGGCGCCCGGCTCCTCGGGGGACGGGGCGGACGGCGAGGGCGGCTCGGCTGGAGGAGCGTCACGGGGCCGGTCGGTGCACCCGGCACCGAGCGCCACCGACGCAACCACGACGAGCGTGGGTAGGCGTTTCATCGACTGGAGCATCGGCGTGGGAGCAGAACAGCAGCGCCTCATGAGGATCCGATGAGAAGACCCGAGGGCGCTGGCACCGACAGTGGACCCGGTTTTCCGGCCGCCTTCCTGGCCTCGGCCTTTGAGCCTTTCGCCCGCGCCGACGCCGGTGGCT
>JACCZP010000343.1 GCA_013695885.1 Thermoleophilaceae bacterium
TCCCCGGCGGTAGAGGTCGGCCGTCCCGGCGGACTCGAGCTCCTCGGGCACCCCGGCGCCGAGGTCCGGTGAGAGCGGCTGCCACTGGACGGTGAGCATGCGGTGGCGCTGGAGGTCGCGGAACGCGCCGTAGTCGGAGACCACCTCGAATCGGTAGCTCGTGGCTTCGAACCCGCGCCCGGGACGGTGACGGCGGTTCTCCCGCTCGCCGACGAGCTCGGCGATCAGCTCGGCCCTCTGCCCGGTGGCCATGGGCTCGATCACCGCACGCACGTCCTCCTCGGAGACGGCCGACGCTTCGAAGAGGAGACCAGCCAGCAGGTCCTCCTCGGTGCCCTGCACGGAGAGCAGGCGGACCGACGGACCGTCGGCCGCGTCGCCGTGCTGTCGGTCGAGGCCGAGACGCGCGGTCACGCGCGCCGCGGCGTGGCTGCGCTCGGCGAGGAAGTCCGCCCAGCGCCCGCCGCGGTCGGGCCGGTCGACCCGGGTGACGAAGCTCGGGATCACCGCTTGGAGCTCGGGCAGCATCATCTCCCCGATCGCCCGCGCCTCCGGCAGCGGGGAGGCGGCGAGGCGCAGGAGCAGGCCCTCGTAGGCCTGCCCGCTCGCGAAGATCCCGACGTGGGAGAGGGTCGCCGCGGGCAGCAGGCCGCGCAGCAGGTCGAGCGCCTTGGCCCGGATCGAGCGCCGATGCGCGGCCTCGGGCTCGTCCCCCGCGCGCGGGAACCGATCCGCCGCCCAGCGCTCGGTCAGGGGCAGCGCCCGCGCGTAGAGGTCGAAGAGACCGTCCATCGCCCGCCCGTACTCCGGGCCGAGTGAGGGATCGCGCCAGTAGCGGTAGCCACCGCCCGGCATCGGCGCGTCGTAGGCGATGTAGCGGGTGGATTGCTCGAGGTAGGCGGCGAGGCGCCCGCGCTGCAGCACCTTGGTCATCACGTTCGAGACCCACTCGCAGCCCACGTGGGCGCCGCCGAGCTGGGCCACCGAGTCGTCGCCGTAGCCGAGGAAGATGCGCTCGTAGAGTTGCGCCGCCCGCTCGGCTCCGGGGCCCGCCTCTCCCCCGCCGGGGCCGTCCGCGGTCACGTCGCCGGCGAACTCGTCGAGGAAGAGCCGGCGCAGCGTGCCCGGGTAGCGCGAGTAGCGCGCGAAGAGGGCGCCCTTGACCGTCTCGGGCAGACCGGTGAGCGCGAACACCGGCCTGTCGAGGTTCGTGAAGTGCGGGGCGAGGGCAGCCCGCTCGGACTCGGAGAACGACTCGACCGGATAGTCCATGGACTGACGAGGCTACCGGCGTGGGCGGCGGCGGGTCGCGGACTCGCCGCGACGAGCCGCCGGGTCGTGGTGGCGGCCGGACCGGCCGCCGGTCAATGGACCCGTCAGCCCTTCCCCGGCGGCCAGCCCACCTGGACGCCGTCGGGCCCGACGATCGTCGGGACCACGCCGCGGTCGTTCGTGTGGGAGAAGAGCTCGGCGCGCCACTCCGGACGCGTTGTGGCGTCGCGCTCCTCCCAGTCGAACCCGTCGGCCGCGAGTCCTTCGCGTGCCGTCTGGCAGTAGGGGCATCCCGGCTTGACGTACATCACGCGCTCGCTCATGGTGCTCAGTCTGGCGTACCGGAGGGCTGCGCGAGCGCCGACGCCAACCGCGCCACCACGGCCTCGGGCTCGTCGACGAGGACTCGCCACGTGAGACGCATGACTCGGAAGCCTGCCGCGCCGAGCTCGGCGTCCCGGAGTCGATCGCGCTCGAACGCCGTACGGGAGGAGTGATAGGCGTAGCCGTCCACCTCGACGACGAGACGCTGCTCCCTCCACAGCAGGTCGACCTCGAGACCGCCAACGCGGGCGTTGACCCGAGGCCTGGGTAGACGTGCCGCTCGCACGAGCGCGAGGGTGCGTTCCTCGGCCTCGGACCGGGTCAGCTTCGGATCGCCCTCGCGGTCGAGCAGTGCGGCGAGCGCTGCCGCGCCCTTGCGGCCGGGTGAGGCGTCGAGCACCCCTGTCAGCTGACTCCGGCGGACGAGGCGGCGGACCCGGGCTTCGTCGAGCGCGCGCTCGAGCTCGCGAGGGGAGACCGACTCTGCTAGGTCGAGGAGGGTCCGGGCCGGCGTGGTGACGGGAATGCCCTCGCGCTTCGTGCGCTCCAGAGCTCCGAGGCAGCGCGTCTCATGCACGCGCACGTGTGGGCGCCGTCCACCGTTTCGACCGACCACCGTGACGTCGATCTCCCCGTCCGGGCGGCGCGCCAACTGCCAGAGCCACGCCGCGGATCGATGACTGAGCACCGCTTCGGGGCTGCACGCCATCACGGCCGCCAACTCGGGTGCCAAGGGAGGGACAGCCGCGTGTCCGACGAGGTACACGCCCCGGTGCAAGCGGTGCAGGCGCCCTCGCGACACGCGGTGGGCGATCGCTCCGCGGCCGAGACCGAGGCTCTGGAGCTGGTGGCGGGTCACAAGCCCGTGCTGGGAGGTGGCGATCGCCGCCAACGCCTGATCTACCGACCAACCGACCTGCACAGTGCGCGGAACCCCCTCCTGTGGGCGAGGTGTCGCGGCTGGTGCATGACCACCGTGCACAGCTCGAGACGGCCCTCGAGACGGAAGGGGTGCCGCGTGCTGTGCATGCGCCGAGGCGGCCATCGCTCCACTCTGGCGGCTGGTACGGAGCGCGGACCGCGCGCCGTGCAGAGTTGGTGCAGACCTGCGCACTCTCGTGCGCGTCGGGCGCAGCCCGTAAACGCTCGGTGCATCTGAGCGCAGGGGTTACCGTCCATTCGATGATCCCCGATCGTCACCTCGAGGCCGAGATCCACGCGGTCGGCCACGAGATCGCGGCCGCGATGCCGTCCCGGGCGCGTCACCCGATCAGGGCGCTCGACGAGCGGGCAATGGAGCTTGCCTCCCGCGACGAGGAGCTTCGCGCGGCGCTGTTCCGGCTCGTCGACGTGACTCCGGCGTGCCGCTCGACGGAGGAGCTGGCCTCACACCTGACCGGCTACCTCTCCACCGTGAGCGAGCGCCCGGCGCCGATCGAGGCGGCCATGCGCACGGCGCACACGCGGGCGGGTGCAAGGGCGCTCGGCGCCGCCGCGGCGGCCGGCGTGCGCCACATGGCGCATCGCTTCATCGTCGCCGAGACGCCGGAGAAGGCGGTGGCGGTCTTCGCCGGTCTGTGGCGGGACGGGATCGCCAGCTCGGTGGACCTGCTCGGCGAGGCCACGGTCACCCACGACGAGGCCGACCGCTACGCCGAGCGCTGCGCAGCAGCACTCGACGCGCTCACGAAAGGGGCCGCCTCGTGGCCGGAGCGGCCCCGTCTCGAGCGCGACCCCCTCGGTCCACTGCCCCGGGCCAACCTCTCGGTCAAGGCCTCCGCGCTCACCCCGCTCATGCACCCCGACGCGCCCGAGGTCGGCGAGGAGGACGCCGCCCGGCGCCTGCGGCCGCTGCTACGTCGGGCGCGCGAGGCGAACGCGCATCTGCACGTCGACATGGAGTCCCTCGACACGCTCGACGCCACCTCCGACCTCGTCTTCGACCTCCTCGCCGAGCCCGAGTTCCGCACCGGGCCCTCGACCGGCGTGGTGCTCCAGGCCTACCTGCGGGAGTCACCCGAGCGCCTCGAGCGCATCCTCGAGTGGGCGGCGGCCGGCGGTCGCGAGTCCCCGATCACGGTCCGGCTCGTCAAGGGCGCCTACTGGGACCACGAGGTGGTCGAGGCCCGCGCCCACGGTTGGCCCACGCCGGTGTTCGAGGACCGGGCCGAGTGCGACCGCAACTTCGAGGCCCTCACCGACCGGCTGCTCGAGGCGCGCGGCCTGGTGCGGACCGCCGTGGCCTCCCACAACATGCGGTCGGTCGCGCACGCGATCGTCGCCAACCGCGCGCAGGGCGGCGGGGACGGCGACCTCGAGCTCCAGGTGCTCCGCGGCCTCGGCGACGACCTCGGCCATGCGCTCGCTGCTCTGGGGCTGCGCGTGCGCGCCTACTGCCCGGTGGGCGACCTCGTGTCCGGCATGGCCTACCTCGTTCGCCGGCTGCTCGAGAACACCGCCAACGACTCGTTCCTCGCCGACCGGGCGAGCGGTGCGGCGCTCGAGAAGTTGCTGGCGGCTCCGTGAGGCCCTTCGCCAACGAGCCCACGCTCGAGCTGCGGCGCGCACCGCAGCGCGAGCGACTGCTCGAGGCCCTCCGCGAGCTCGACCCCCGGCTGCCGTTGCGCGTGCCCGTGTGGATCGGCGACGAGCGCGGCGCCGACGCCGGTCTCGACTCCACCGACCCCGGAGCGCCGGAGCGCGTAGTCGCCACCGCCGGGGTCGCGACCGCGGGTGACGCCGACCGTGCCGTGGAGGAGGCCTCACGCGCCTTCCCGTCGTGGAGCGCCCGGAGCGCGGAGGAGCGTGCCGCCACGCTGCTGAAGGCCGCCGAGGCGCTGCGTGCCCGACGCCTCGAGCTGGCGGCCCTCCAGGTCCGCGAGTGCGCCAAGCCCTGGGCCGAGGCCGACGGCGACGTGTGCGAGGCCGTCGACTTCCTCGAGTACTACGCGCGCGGAGCGATCGAGCTGGACGCGGGCCGTCCGCTGCTCGAGGTGACGGGCGAGCGCAACACCATGACCTACGTCCCCCGCGGCGTGGTCGCGGTGATCGCCCCGTGGAACTTCCCCCTGGCCATCCTCACCGGCATGGCTGCGGCCGCGCTGGCCACCGGCAACGCGGTGGTGCTGAAGCCCGCGGAGCAGTCGCCCGGCTGTGCCCTCGCGCTGGTCGAGGCGCTGCGAGACGCCGGGATACCGCCCGGAGCGGTGTCGCTCCTGCCCGGCTACGGCGAGGTCGGCGAGGCGCTCGTTCGCCATCCCGGCGTGCACGTGGTCGCGTTCACGGGATCGCAGGAGGTCGGGCTCTCGATCGTGGGTGCGGCGTCCGAGGTCCCGGCCGGGCAGGCGCACGTCAAGCGCGTGGTGGCCGAGATGGGCGGCAAGAACTGCGTGATCGTCGACTACGACGCCGACCTCGACGACGCCGTGCCCGCCATCGTGCGCTCCGCGTTCGACTACGCCGGGCAGAAGTGCTCGGCAGCCGCACGGGCGATCGCCCACGAGGAGGTGGCCGAGTCCCTGGGCGAGCGCCTGGCGGGCGCCGTCGAGGCGCTGCGCGTCGGAGCGGCCGAGACCTTCGGGACCGATGTCCCGCCGCTGATCGACGAGGAGGCGCGCGACCGGGTAGAGCGCTACGCCCGCACGGGTGCCGCCGATGGCCGGGTGCTCGCCCGGGCGTCCGCACGACCGGACGGCGAGGGCTGGTCCTTTGCCCCGGTGTTGCTCACCGACCTGCCGACGGACTCTCCCGTGCTGAGCGAGGAGATCTTCGGCCCCGTGCTCGCCGTCGAGTCCGCCCCGAGCATCGACGCCGCCTGCGAGCGCGTCGAGGCGCTCCCCTACGCGCTCACCGGCAGCCTGTTCTCGCGCAGCCCCGCCACCGTGGAGTACGTGGCCCGCCGGCTGCCGGTGGGCAACCTCTACGTGAACCGCGCCACCACCGGCGCCATGGTCGGGCGCCAGCCGTTCGGCGGCAACCGGCTCTCGGGGGTCGGCTCGAAGGCGGGAGGCCCCGACTACCTGCTCCAGTTCGTCGAGCCCCGGGTGGTCTCCGAGAACGTGATGCGCCACGGCCTGGTGACGGGATAGCAGCGGAATCTCACGAACGGCGAACCGAGGGCGTTCATATGGGTGTGGCCCTCCCGCCGTTCCAG
>JACCZP010000357.1 GCA_013695885.1 Thermoleophilaceae bacterium
CCTTGTCGACCACCACCAGGCGGCTGGGGTCCAGGCGGTCCACCAGCGCCTTCGCGGCGCTCACGTATCCGGCCTCGATCGAGCCGCTGCCGAGCGGCTCGTTGGCGATCGACCACGCCATCACCGACGGGTGGTTGCGGTCGCGGACCACCGCTCCGCGCAGCCGCTCGAGGGCCTCTCGCCGGAGCCGCCCCCGCAGCTGGGCTCCGCGCACCCGCCACACGGGTACCTGCTCCCAGAAGACGATGCCCGCCCGGTCGAAGGCCTCGAGCAGGGCCGGGTGCGGCGGGTAGTGCTGACGGGTCATGTCCGCGCCGACGGACTGGAGCTGGCGGACGATGGCCGCACGGTCGCCCGCGGTGAGCGCGTGGCCGCGCGAGCGCGTCTGCTCGTGGAAGCTCGCGCCGCGCAGGGACAGGGGCCGGCCGTTCAGCAGCACGCGTCCCTCGCCGTCGCGGGTCCACTCGCGGAATCCGAGCGTGGAGCTGGTCACCTGGCCGCTGCGGAGGCGCACGCGCGCCTCGTAGAGGTTCGGCTGCTCCGGGCTCCATAGCTGGGGCGAGGCCACCTGGACGGTGGTCTCGATCCGCCCGAGCGCGCGGGGACCGACCGACCCGCCCTGCAACGGGAAGCTCTGGGTGCCCCCCGGACCCGTCACCTCCACCGTGTAGTCGAGCGGAAGGGCGCGCGAGGTGGTGTTACGCACCACGGCCCGCACCTCCACCCGCCCGGAGTTCGCGGGCCGCAGGTCGAGGTCGGCCAGGTCGAGGTCGCCGGCTCGACGCAGGTAGACCTCGCGCAGGATGCCCCCGTGGTTCCACCAGCCCTGGGGACGCGGGGCGGGAGGCAGGTCGGTGCGGGTCAGGCGGCCGTCCACCCGGACCACGAGCTCGTTGTCACCGCGGCGGAGTCCCCGGGTCGGCAGCTCGAAGGGCAGGTGCGCTCCTTCGTGGTACCCCACCCGCCGGCCATTCAGGTACACCTGCGCGCGACGGTTGACGGACTCGAAGCGCAGTCGCCACTGCGCGAGCGATCCCCCTGCGGGCACGCGAAAGGACGTGCGGTACCACTGCACACGCGAGCGGAACCCGTCGGCTCCTCGGTCGCGCGCGTTGAAGGAGTGCGGGACGGAGACCCGGCGGAACCCGGCCCGCCGGCCGGGACGCTGCCAGCCCTCCCGGAGGCCCACGCCCCGCGGGTCGGCGCGCGAGGACCATCCGGCGTCGAGGAGGAAGCGCCCGTCGGGACCCGACCGGTAGAGGGCACGCTCCGGGGGCGTCGGTGCGGCGAAGGCGACCGGACAGAGGGCGAGCGCCGTCGCGAGGACGGCGGCGGCCGATGCGAGGAGACGGGACACCAAGGCGGGAACACCACGTGGCGGACTTCGATCCGGTGTTCGGGGTCGACGGCACGAGGAGGAGACGACGGGCATGGCTGAGGAGCTGGCGCGAAAGCGTGAGGCGCCGTAACCTGCGCCCCATCGAGGTTCACGCGTTTGCATGGACCGCCGTCGGCGGGCGGAGTCGACCGGACGTAGGGCTCGAGGTCGCCCTGGCCGGGGTCTGCGCGGCGTCGCTCGGCGCCGCCTCCATCGGGTTCGCCTCCGAGGAGGTGCCCTCAGGTCCGATCCTCTGCCCGTTTCGTCTGGCCACCGGGATCCCCTGTCCGTTCTGCGGGCTCACCCGGAGCGTCTTCGCGGCCGGTCAGGGCCTGTGGACGGGGTCCCTCGAGCACAACGTGCTGGGTCCGCTCGTCCTCGTCCTCGCGGCCGTGCTCCTCCCGCTCAGCGTGAACGCCGTGTTGCGCCGAAAGCCGTTACGGTGGCCGCGTTCCGCGCTTGGGGCGCTCGTTCTGGTGTTGATGGCGGGCTGGGCGATAAACCTTGGCCCAGGAGGCCCATGACGCACCCACCGCAGCCCCCGGCCGGGGATCCGCAGCCAGGCCTGTACGGCCAGCCCGGGCCCGGAGAGCCTCCCTACGGGCAGCCCCCCTACGGGCAGCCCGGAGCCCATCCGCAGCAACCGGCGGGCGCCTACGCCCAGCCGCCGAACGCGCCGGGAGCAGTCCTGTCTCTGGTGCTCGGATTGATATCGGTGCTGACGTGCATCACCATCTTGGGCCCGTTCGCTTTCGTGCAGGGACGCAAGGCCGAAGCAGCGGTGGAGGCCAGCGGTGGCGCCTACGGCGGCAAGGGCATGGCCACCGCGGGGAAGATCCTCGGAATCATCGGCACGGTATTCCTCATCCTCACGGTGCTCTTCGTCCTGCTCATCGTCATCACCGGGAGCTACTCCGCGAGCTTCGAGACCTCATAGCCGCGTGCGGACCGCGCGCGGGCGGTGGGCCGTCCTTACGGGCTCGCGCGATACCGCGCGCCCGGGGGTTAGGGTTGCCCGCCATACGGGGCGGGCAACTTTGCGGTATACCCCACCACAGGGCTCGGGCGAACTCACAAGGAGGATCTCAAGTGACACATCAAGGGCAGGACCCTTACGGTGGAGGCACGCCTCCGCCACCCGGACAGCAGCCGGGGTACCAGCAGCAGCCTCCGCCACCGGGCCGGCCCGGCCAGCCCGGTGGCATGGCCCAGCAGGGGCCGGTGCAGGACGAAGGGCTTCAGCCGCCTGTAGCGAGCCTCCTGGCCTACCTCTTCCTCGGGATCGGCGGCCTGGTCATCTTTCTCACGCAGAGGAATCCGGAGGTTCGGTTCCACGGGGCCCAGTCGCTGCTGCTAGGCATCGCCGTAGTCGGCATATGGATCCTGTACCTCGTTCTCTTCACCGTGTTCGGCATCGTCGATCCCACCGGCTTCATCGTGGGGCTCGTCGGCCTGTTGGTCTGGCTCGTGCTCCTAGTGGGCTTGTTTGTCTTGTACATCTACATGTGCATTCAGGGCTACCAGATGCGGCACAAGAAGCTGCCCGTCATCGGCAACTTCGCCGAGCAGTGGGCGGGTGGCGCGGCCACGGTCTAGCCGCCGCCGCCCTCGTCATCGGAGCGCACCGGAGCCGTCTTCGGTGCGCTCCGATGCGTTCTGCAACTTGGTCTAGTCGCCACCCGCGGAGTCGCCGGTGTTCGCAAGCGTCCGGCTACCATCCCGCCGCCTTGCGCCGGCGCACCCCCGAGACCTACGAGGAGAAGCTCGCCCAGCTCGAGGAGCTTCGCCACGCCGCGGTGCACTCGGCCTCCGAGAAGGCGGTCGAGAAGCAGCACGAGAAGGGCAAGCTCACCGCCCGCGAGCGGATCGACAAGCTGCTCGACCCCGGGTCGT
>JACCZP010000263.1 GCA_013695885.1 Thermoleophilaceae bacterium
GTCGAGCGCGACTACGAGCGCAACCGCGAGCGCTACGCGTTCCTGCGCTGGGGCCAGGGGGCGTTCGACTCGCTCGAGGTGGTACCGCCGAACACCGGCATCTGCCACCAGGTCAACCTCGAGTACCTCGCGCGCGTGGTCTCCGAGCGCGACGGCGTGGCCTTCCCCGACACGCTGGTGGGGACCGACTCGCACACGACGATGATCAACGGCCTCGGCGTGCTCGGCTGGGGCGTCGGCGGGATCGAGGCCGAGGCGGCGATGCTCGGGCAGCCCATCTCCATGCTCGTGCCTCAGGTGGTGGGGTTGCGGCTCTCAGGGGAGCTGCCCGAGGGGTCGACCGCCACCGACCTCGTCCTCACCGTCACCGAGATGCTGCGCGGTCACGGGGTGGTCGGGAAGTTCGTCGAGTTCTTCGGGCCCGGCCTCGCACGGCTGCCGCTGGCCGACCGGGCGACGATCGCCAACATGGCGCCGGAGTACGGGGCCACCTGTGGGATCTTCCCGATCGACGCCGAGACGCTGCGCTACCTCGAGCTGTCGGCGCGCACTCCCGAGCTGGTCGCCCTGGTGGAGGCCTACGCCCGCGAGCAGGGCCTCTTTCACGACGAGAATGCAGACGACGCGACCTACTCCGACGTCCTCCGGCTCGACCTCGGCGACGTCGAGCCGAGCCTGGCCGGCCCACGACGCCCGCAGGACCGGGTGCCGCTGCGCCAGGCCCGTGAGGCGTCGCTGGCGGTGATCGCCGAGCACCGCGGGCCGGCGGTCTTCGAGCCGTCCCCGGGGACGCAGGACCGCGCCTCGGCCGACTCCTTCCCGGCCAGCGATCCGGCCGCGCACGCTCCCGGAGAGCAGTCGGCCCCCTCGCCCGAGGACGCGCCGGCGAGCGCCCAGGCCGCGGTGACCGAGCGCACCGACGGGGCGGTGGCGCTCACCCTGGCCGACGGCACCGAGACCACGCTCGACCACGGCCGTGTGGTGATCGCCGCTATCACGAGCTGCACGAACACCTCGAACCCCTCGGTGATGATCGGCGCCGGGCTCGTGGCCCGCCGCGCGGTCGAGCGGGGCCTGCCGGTCGCGCCCTGGGTAAAGACGAGCCTGGCGCCCGGGTCCAAGGTCGTGACCCGCTACCTCGAGGCGGCGGGTCTCATGGAGCCGCTGGCCGCGCTCGGCTTCGACCTCGTGGGCTACGGATGCACGACTTGCATCGGCAACTCGGGGCCGCTGGCGGTGGAGGTCTCGCAGGCGATCGTCGAAGGCGACCTCGCTGTGGCCTCGGTCCTGTCGGGCAACCGCAACTTCGAGGGGCGCATCCACCCCGAGGTGAAGCTCAACTACCTGGCCTCGCCGCCGCTCGTAGTGGCCTACGGGCTGGCCGGGCGCATGGACGTCGACCTGATCAGCGAGCCGCTCGGCGAGGACACCGACGGCGAGCCGGTGTACCTGGCCGACCTGTGGCCGAGCCGGCGGGAGGTCTCCGACGCGGTGTCCGAGGCGGTGCGAACGGAGATGTTCCGCGGCTCCTACGGGGAGGTCTTCGAGGGCGACGAGCTGTGGGCGTCGCTCGAGGTGCCGACCGGCGACCGCTACGCCTGGGAGCCCGACTCCACCTACGTCAAGCGCGCCCCGTACTTCGACGGGATGCCGGCCGAGCCGCCGGCGGGCTTCGAGCCAATCCGGGGCGCCCGCGCGCTGGCCGTGCTCGGCGACTCGGTGACCACCGACCACATCTCCCCGGCGGGATCCATCAAGCCGGACTCGCCTGCCGGGCGCTATCTGGTGGAGCACGGTGTCGAGCGGGGCGAGTTCAACTCCTACGGCGCGCGCCGGGGCAACCACGAGGTGATGGTCCGGGGGACCTTCGCCAACGTTCGTCTGCGCAACCTCCTGGCGCCCGGAACGGAGGGTGGGGTCACGCTTCATCTGCCCGACGGCGAGTCCGCCTCGATCTTCGACGCCGCGGCGCTCTACGCCGAGGAGGGCATCCCGCTCTGCGTGCTGGCCGGCAGGGAGTACGGCTCGGG
>JACCZP010000381.1 GCA_013695885.1 Thermoleophilaceae bacterium
CCTTGTAGGCGCCCTTGAAGTCGAGGGTGTCGACCGCGCCGGTCTCGACCAGCTCGGCGATCAGCTCGTCGTCCCAGTCCGGCGTGGCGTCGAGCTTGAACCGCAGGCCGGGGTAGTCATCGAGGCGGCGGCGGAGCGGCTCGGTCGAGGGAGGGTCGCCCAGGCGCAGCGACACCACGAACTCGAGCGGGCGCGGCTCACGCTCCAGCACCTCGGGCAGCGACCGGCCGGCCTGGCGCAGCGCGAGGTCGAGCGCCGCGCTCTCGAATGCCCACCGCCGGTAGAGCGACGAGACCCCGATCTCGGGCGGAGCGCCCCACAGGTCCAGGCGCTCGACCAGCCGCGAGAAGGACTCGATGTCGTAGGCGCCGGTCAGCGGCACCTCGCGCCCGGCGTCCTGGAAGCCGATCTGGTCGAGCGCGGTGTAGGTGACGTCCTCGCCGACCCCCTCGTGGCCGCCACCCCGCAACCGCACGAGCGTGGTGAGGCGCACGAAGTCGCTGGACACCTCCCGCTCGAGACCCTCGAGCTCATAGGACTCGATCTCGAGCGGCAGCTCGGCCAGGCGGGCGTAGGTGCTCACGACGCGGATCAGCCTCCGCGCTGGTCTTCGAACAGTGCGCCGTTCGGGGCGGGGTTGGGGTCGGGGCGAACCGTCGGTGGCTCGGGGCGGGTCTCGACGAACACGCACCACGCGCGGAGGCGGTCGTCGAGGGCAACGCACGTGCGGAAGAATCCCTCGCCGAGCTTGTAGGTGTTGGCGCTGTCGAGGTTGCGAACGACCTCCTCGGAGCCGTGAGCCATGGCGTAGTCGCGCACCGCGGCACCGTTGCGCTCGGTGTCCTCGGTCTCCGACACCACGAGCGGGCGCGTGGCGAGGCCGGCGGCCAGCAGGCCCACCGCTCCGGCGCACAGCAGGGCGGTGGCGGCGCGGTCCTGCACCACCACCAGCGGAGGCGGCGAGCGTCGGGCCGCCGCCGTCCCGGGCGCCGCGCCGGTGGGTGCGCGCGCAGCGCGATCCGCCAGCCGGCGGGCGAGCCACGGCGCGAAGCCGCCGAGCAGCACCAGGTTGCCGAACGCGGCAACGATCGACCCTTCGACGAGGCCGAAGTCGAGTCCCGTCGGAGGCAGTGCGCGCAGGACGAGGGCATCCACCACGGTGAGCACCACGAACGCCGGCCACTGCCACGCTCCGGCCAGGCGCCAGCGCATCCGGCGGGTACTGAAGCTCGCGTCGAAGGCCACCTGCGCTCGAGCCTAGCCGCCACGCGCGAGCGGTCGTGCGTGCCCCGCGCGGGAGTACGATCGTCGGAGGATGACCGTCACGACCGCCCGTCCCGTGCCGACTCGCCCCGACCGGGCCGGCGGCGCGGGCGAGCTGTGGACCGCGCAGCTCGGGGAGGTGCCGTATGCGGAAGGCACAGCCCTCCAGCAGCGCCTCCGCGACCGCCGCCAGCGCAACCAACTGCCCGACACGCTCCTCCTCCTCGAGCATCCGCCGGTCTACACGCGCGGACGGCGCACCGGTCCGGCCGACCTGCCGATGGGCGAGCAGTGGTACCTCAGCCAGGGCATCGAGGTGGTCGACTCCGATCGCGGCGGCCGGGTGACCTACCACGGCCCCGGCCAGCTCGTGGGCTACCCGATCGTCGAGCTGCGCGACGTGCTCGAGTACGTGCGCAGCGTCGAGCGGGCCATCATCGCCGCGCTCGCCGACGAGGGCGTCGACGCGTGCGTGCGGGAGGGCCTGACCGGCGTGTGGGTGGCCGATCGCAAGATCGCATCGATAGGCGTACACGTCTCCCGCGGGGTGACAACGCACGGCTTCGCGGTCAACGTCGACAACGACCTCCAGCCCTTCGACTGGGTCGTGCCCTGCGGCATCGAGGGCGTGCGGATGACCTCGGTGCTGCGCGAGACCGGTCGCCCCGGTGGGCTCGAGTGCTTCCGCCGGCACATGGCCCGGCGCCTGGCCGAGGCGCTCGGACGCCGGCAGCGATTGGTGTCCCTGGGGCGGCTGGATGGGGGCGACGACGACGTGCCCGAGCCTGCCCCGGCGGCAACAGGACTCGCGCTGGAGCTGTCGCTCGGATGAGCGCCACCCGCTCCCGCGCCAACCCCGGCGGCGCGCGCGTGCTCGACATGGGCGAGGTCCGCCCGTTCCGGGAGCGCAAGCCGCCATGGTTCAAGGTGCGCGCGCCGGGCGGCCCGCGCTTCCGCGAGCTCAAGGACATGATGGAGAGCGAGGCGCTCAACACGGTCTGCGAGGAGGCTGCGTGCCCGAACATCGGCGACTGCTGGGATGCTGGCACGGCCACCTTCATGATCCTCGGCGACACCTGTACCCGCCGCTGCGGCTTCTGCCACGTGAAGACCGGCAAGCCCACGCACGACGATCCCCTGGAGCCGCTTCGGGTGGCCCAGTCGGTCAAGCGGATGGGGCTGCGCCACGCGGTGATCACGAGCGTCGACCGCGACGATCTCCCCGACCTCGGCTCGCGCGCCTTCGTGGGCGTCATCCGCTCGATCCGCCGCATGGCCCCCGGGTGCAAGGTGGAGGTCCTCACCCCCGACTTTCGCGGCGAGGAGATGCCGCTGGCACGCGTGATCGCCGAGCGCCCCGACGTCTTCAACCACAACGTCGAGACCGTGCCGCGCCTCTATCCGCTCGCCCGCCGCGGCTCGCGCTTCCTGCGCTCGTGCCGGGTGCTGGCGAACGCCAAGGACATGGGCGGGGACGGGGTGGTAACCAAGTCGGGTCTGATGACCGGGCTCGGCGAGAGTCGCGAGGAGATGCTCGAGACCTTCGGCGTGCTGCGCGAGCACGGCGTCCAGGTGCTCACGGTCGGCCAGTACCTACGGCCGACCGAGTGGCACCTCCCGGTGGTCCGCTACTGGCACCCGGACGAGTTCGCCGACCTCGAGCGCGAAGCCTACGCGTTGGGCTTCGAATCCGTGGCCGCGGGACCGCTCGTGCGCTCGAGCTACCACGCCGAGCAGACGCTGGAGCGGGCCGCCGCGGCCCGCTGACCGCCTCCGCCCGGAACTAACGCCCGAGCGGACGCCCGCCGACAGCGCGGCTACCATGCCCGCCTCCTGAACCAGCCGAGTCCTCCTCGCCCAGCGCGAAGGGGATCGGGGGACCCACGAGGGCCGGCCGCCGGCCGGCCCGCGGGGCGAGTCGCCGCCTGAGTGCGGCGAAGCGCGGTGAGACCGCGCGAGCCCGTCAGCTAACCCCGTAGGCACCGAAGAAAGAGGAGTCCCCCGCCCGTGCCGCGATCCCGCTCCGACGCCGTGCTGCCCGCTTCGCCCGCCCCGCGACCGTGTGGCCGCGGAGCGAGGCATCGCATGGCCAGGCGACTGGCCGTCGCCGCGGCGGCAGGCGCTCTCGCCACCTTCGGTGCAGGCCTCGGCGCGGCGACTCCCGCCGTGGCTGCCTCGCCGTCCGGCGGCGCTCCCGCCGAGTCCGAGCGCTCGAGCGGGCGACAGGTCGATCCCGAGCGACGAGGCGGAGGAGCCGCGGTCGAGGCCAAGCGCCCGACGCGGCGGCCGGCGGACCGTCGCCGTCGTGG
>JACCZP010000394.1 GCA_013695885.1 Thermoleophilaceae bacterium
TCGATCGACGCGGCGGGCAAGATCATCGCCTGGAACCAGGCCGCAGAGCAGACCTTCGGCTGGTCCCGCGAGGAGGCATGCGGACGTTCGATGGCGGAGCTGATCATCCCCGAGCGCTACCGCGAAGCCCACTACCGGGGAGTGCAACGGTTTCTCGAGAGCGGGAAGGTCGGCTTCTCCGGACGCCGCCTCGAGCTCGCCGCCCTTCACCGTGACGGCCGCGAGGTTCCGATCGAGTTGAGCATCGCGCCGACGCGCGTAGGCGGGGCCACGGTCTTCAACGCGTTCCTCCACGACATCGGCGAGCGCCGCGCGGCCGAGGCGGAGGTACGGCGCCTCGCCGCGATCGTCGAGACCTCCGACGACGCGGTCATGTCCGGGACGCTCGACGGAACCGTCACGAGCTGGAACCGTGGCGCAGAGCATCTGTACGGCTACTCGTCCGAGGAGATGGTCGGAGAGTCGATCTCGAGGATCCGCCCGACGGGCGACCTCAGGGAGGCAAGCGAGCTCCAGGCCCGGCTTGCACGGGGCGAGCGCATCCGCGACCGCGAGACCCGAGAGATCCGCAAGGACGGAAGCTCGGTGGACGTCTCGGTGTCGATGTCTCCGCTGGCCGACGAGTCGGGTCGGGTCGTCGGCGTGGCGTCGATCGCGCGCGATGTGACCGCGAGGAAGGCGTCCGAGCGGGCCCTTCAAGAGGCCCACGCGCGCTTTCAGGGCGCCTTCGAGGCGGCTCCGATCGGCATGGCCATCGTAGGGCTCGACGGGAGGTTCCTCTCGGCCAACTCAGCCCTGTGCGACCTCGTCGGACGGTCGGAGCAGGAGCTGAGGGAGCTCGACTTCCAGGCCGTCACCCATCCGGACGACGTCGACCGCGATGTCGAGCAGGTTCGGCGCGTGCTCGACGGAGATATCGAGCGCTTCGAGCTCGAGAAGCGCTACGTGCGCCCGGACGGCGCGATCACGTGGGGCCTCCTGTGTGTGTCGCTCGTGCGGGGGCCCGCCGGCGAGCCGGTCCACTTCGTCCGCCAGATGCAGGACATCACCGAGCGCAAGGAGACCGAAGAGCAGCTCCGGGAGCACCTCGTGCACCTCAACGAGCTCGCCCTCCGGGACCCTTTGACCGGGCTGCCCAACCAGCGCGACTTCGACACCGCCGTCGACCGCGAGATCAAGCGGGTGCGGCGGCACGGCGGCGAGTTCGGCGTCGTCGTACTGGACGTCGATGGATTCAGCCGTCTCAACGAGCGTCGCGGACGGATGGAGGGCGACCGGGTACTGCGCAGGCTCGGCACCGCCCTGACCGCGGTCTCCCGCGGCTCCGACGTGGCCGCGCGCCTCCGTGACGACCAGTTCGCGCTCCTCCTTCCGGAGACCGCAGGAGAGGGCGCCGAGGCTACGGCCGAGCGCGTCCGCGCCGAGGTGTCCAGACTCGAGCCGGGCGTGTCCCTCTCCCACGGAACCGCGGTCTTCCCCGACGCCGGCGACTCGAAGGAGCTTCTCCTGCTGCGGGCGGACTCGGCGCTCGCAGCGGCCAAGTGCACCAGTGACCGAGACGAGGAGGAGACGGTCGGCATCCCGCCCGGAGTGCGAGAGCGGATAGGGCGGATCCTCGACCTGGCGCGCGAGCAACTGGGGATGGACGTCGCGTTCCTGGGGGAGCTGGTGAACGGACGCGAGGTCTTCAGGGCCGTCGCCGGCGACGGCGCCGCATTCGGACTCGAGACCGGGGTCGAGCTACCGGGGTCCGCTACCTACTGCCGGCGCATGGTCGACGGCCAGGTGCCCGAGGTGATCCCCGACACGTCCGCCGAGCGCGAGGTCGCCGAGCTCGCCGTGACCCGAGACGGCGGGGTCGCCGCCTACGTCGGCGTCCCGCTCCACCTCAGTGACGGCCGACTCTACGGCGCGTTGTGCGGGGTGAGCAGTGAGCCGCGGGCCGATCTCTCGGAGCGATCGGCCGAGCTGCTGCGCTTCCTGGCCGGTCTGGTCGCGGAGCTCCTGGACCAGGCGGGCGACGAGGAACGCAGACGGCGCGCGCAGGTCGAGTTCTCGGGGATCCAGAGCCTCGTCGCCGCGCTGGAGGCACGCGACCACTACACCGGCGAGCACTCGAAGATGGTCGTAGCTCTCGCGCTCGCCGTGGCCAACCGGCTCGGGCTGTCCGAGGAGGAGGTGCTCGAGGTCGAGCAGGTGGCGATCCTCCACGACATCGGCAAGGTCGGCATCCCCGACGCCCTTCTCCAGAAGCGTGGACCCCTCACCGACGAGGAGTGGCTGCTGATGCGACAGCACCCTGCGGTGGGAGAGCGGATCGTGGCGAGCACCGAGAGCCTCTCCCACCTCGCCCGCGCGGTGCGCGCCGAGCACGAGC
>JACCZP010000412.1 GCA_013695885.1 Thermoleophilaceae bacterium
GATGGAGGTCGCCGTTCGAGGCGAGGCCCTCGACGGTGCGCACCTCGGAGCCGTCGGCCTGGACGGTGAGGATCGTGCAGCTCTTCACGGCCTCGCCGTCGAGCTGGACGGTGCAGGCGCCGCAGTTCGAGGAGTCGCAGCCCACGTGCGTCCCGGTCAGCCCGAGCGTCTCGCGCAGGAAGTGGACGAGCAGGAGGCGCGGCTCGACGCGGCGCTCGAACGCCTCGCCGTTGACGCTCACGCGCACGGGAACCTCTGGATTCATTCCTCGCCTCCCCAGGCAGGGTGTAGGGGACTATCGACGGTCGATCCTAACCAACCTCGGGAGGCTCAAGGAGGCCCCTGGCGGCGTTGATTCGCACTTCCCGTGGGCTGTCGCGCCAGGTTGGACGGACGTTCGAGCTCGTCGCGTCACGGGCGCTGCTCCTTCGGTGCTCGGCGCGGCGGGGCCGGCGGAGCGCCGAAAGGCCGCCTTCGCTCAGTGGTCGTGCTCGTGGTCTTCCTCGAGCCCGCTCTCGTGCACGTGTGTGTGGGCGTGCTCCTCGCCGTCGTGCCCGTGCCCGTGCTCGTGCTCGGTGTGCTCGTGGTCGTGCTCGGTGTGGACGTGGGAATGCTCCTCGCCGTCGTGCTCGTGGCGATGGGCGTGTGGCGTCTCGTGATCGTGCTCCTGGGCCATGTCTAGCTTCCTTCTCGCCGGGAATGTCGCCTCGACGTTAGCCATCGTGCTCGGACGCCGGAAGGGTCCGTGCACGACCGCGGCTGGCGGCCCGCTGCGGATGTCCCGTCCGTCCGTGGTGTACGTTCCGAGGCCCACCGCACGTTCCGTCGGGGAGCGAAGAACGGGGCCACTCGAATGACTGTCTCGCACCGCAGGGCGCCACTGCTCGTCGACGACGTCGAGTCCGCGCTGGCGATCCTCCGGCGTCACGGGCTGCGCGCCTCCGCCGCCCGGCGGGTGGTCCTCGAGAGCCTCTTCGCCGCCGAGGGGCCGATATCAGCCGAGGCACTCGCCGACGGGCTGCCCGGCCGCGTCCCCCGATCGGACCTCGCGTCCGTCTACCGCAATCTCGAGGTCCTCGAGCAGCTCGGGATCGTCCGCCATGTCCACCTCGGCCACGGGCCCGGGCTCTACACCCTCGCGGGGACGGCGGAGGAGTACCTCGTGTGCGAGTCGTGCCACGTCGTCCGCACGGTGGCGCCCTCGACGCTCGCCGGGGTACGGGATGCCGTCCGGGAGGCCTCCGGCTACCAGGCCGGCTTCGACCACTTCCCGATCGTCGGCCTCTGCCCGGGGTGCGCGGCCCGACGCAGTCACGGTGAGTGACCCGAGTCGAGCGCAGTTCTCTCTTGCAACAAGGTCGCAGGAACGTTAGGGTCGGTCGACCAGGGGCGAATGCCGCCCGCCGACTCCGACGACGAGAGGATCGCGAATGCCCGACCTCCTGCTGGCCCTGCACATACCGGACGGCTTCCTCAGCGGCGGCATCGCGCTGGTCACCGCCATCCTCGCGATCGCCGCGGTGGGCTGGGGCCTCCGCGTGGCCGACCGCGACCTCGACGAGGCCAAGGTCCCGCTGCTGGGGGTCCTCGCCGCGTTCATCTTCGCCGCGCAGATGCTGAACTTCCCGGTGGCGGGAGGCACGAGTGGCCACTTTCTGGGAGCGACGCTCGCCGCGGTTCTGCTCGGCCCCTGGCTCGCCTGCCTGGTGATGACGGTCGTGATCGCGACCCAGGCGTTCGCGTTCGCCGACGGCGGCATCACCGCGCTCGGCGCGAACGTTCTCAACATGGGCGTGCTGGGAGCGCTGCTCGCGGGGGTCGCCCTCGGTGCGGCGGTCAAGGCGTTCTCGCCGGGTCGAGGAGCATTCCTCGCGCTCGTCGCTGTCGTCTCCTGGCTCGCCGTGATGGTCGGGGCGGCGGCCACCAGCGTGGAGCTCGCGCTGTCGGGCACAGTGCCGCTCACCTCCGCGCTGGTGGCCATGCTCGGCGTCCACGCGTTGATCGGCATCGGCGAGGCGGTGATCACCGTCGGAGCGGTGAGCGCGGTGCTCGCCGCACGGCCCGACCTCGTGGCCCTCGGCCGCTTCGAGCCCGCGAGCGGCACCCCGGACGTCGCGGCAGCGGGAGGGACGGCCTGACATGAAGACCACCGTTCTCGTCGCGGTCGGGCTGGCCCTCGCCGTGGGGCTCGCCACCGCCGTCTCGCCGTTCGCCTCCGGGTCTCCGGACGGCCTCGAGAAGGTCGCCGAGGATCAGGGCTTCCTGGATCGGGGTGGTCTGCACGCGGTTCAGGAGGGCTCGCCCATCCCCGACTACGCGTTCCCCGGCATCGAGAACGAGTTCCTCGCCACGGGACTCGCCGGCTTCGTCGGGACGCTCGTGGTGTTCGCGCTCGGGTACCTGGTCGCCCTTGGGCTCACTCGCCTGCGCGGTCCGCGGGAAACGCGGACCGGGAGGCAGGGCACTCCGGCCTGAGCCCGGAGGGCCCGTCCCGCCGTGGGCGGACTCTGCAACCACTCGCTCGAGCTCACGGGGCTCGCGGGCAACCCCGCGAGCCCCGTGCATCGCCTCGACCCGCGCGCGAAGATCGTCGGCCTGGTGTCGATCACGATCGTCGCCGTGTCCACGCCGCCGCGCCACTGGCCGGTGTACGTGGCCTGCGCCACCGCGCTCGCCGCCGTCGCGATGCTGGGGCGGGTGGGCGTCGGGGACATATGGCGTCGGACGCGGGTGGTCCTGCCGCTCATCCTCTTCGTGGCGATCTTCGTCCCGTTCCTGCGCACCGGTGGTGCCGTCTACGACCTCGGGCCGATCAAGGTGCACGAAGCCGGGCTCCTGGTGCTGGCGGCGGTCGCGGCCAAGGCGACGATCGGCACGCTGAGCGCCGTCCTGCTGGGCACCACCACCACGTTCCCCGCGGTGCTCCATGGCCTCGAGGCCATGCGCCTGCCCCGCACCTTCGTCCTGATCGCGGCGTTCATGTACCGCTACCTCTTCGTGATCGTCGAGGAGGTCGCGCGTATGCGCCAGGCGCTCGCGTCTCGCGGGTACCGTCCGCGCAACGCGCTCCAGGCCGGCGCCCTGGGACGTGTCGCGACCGCCCTCTTCCTGCGCAGCTACAGCCGCGGGGAGCGCGTCTACCTGGCGATGCTCTCGCGGGGCTACCGGGGCGCGATGCCGCAGGCGGTCCCCCTCTCGCTCGGGCGCGCCGACATCGTGTTCGTCGCCGTGGTGCTCGCCTCGCTCGTGCCCCTGCGGCTGCTCGCGGAGCTCGCGTGAGCTGCGCCGTCCACGCGAGCGGCCTGCGCTACGACTACCCGAGCGGCCACCCCGCGCTGCGCGGCGTCGACCTGCACGTCGAGCACGGCGAGCGGGTCGCGGTGCTCGGCCCCAACGGCGCCGGGAAGACCACGTTGATGCTCCACCTGAACGGGCTGATGCTCGGCGAGGGGGCGCTCGAGGTCGCGGGCCTCGAGGTCTCCTCGGGCACCCTTCACGACCTCCGCATCCGGGTCGGCGTGGTCTTCCAGGATCCCGACGACCAGCTCTTCATGCCCACCGTTCGGGAGGACGTCGCGTTCGGCCCGCTCAACATGGGCCTCGACCGTCCGGCGGTCGACGAGCGGGTGCGCGAGGCGCTCGCGGCCGTGCGCATGGCTCACGTGATCGACCGTGCGCCCTACCAGCTCTCGATGGGCGAGCGACGCCGGGTCGCCCTCGCCACGGTCCTCGCCATGCGACCGCGGCTGCTCGTGCTCGACGAGCCGTCCGCGAACCTCGATCCGCGCGCACGGCGGGGCCTCCTCGACATCCTCGAGCCGATCGAGCGGACCATGCTGTTCACCACGCACGACCTTCCGCTGGCCGCGGAGCTGTGCGAGCGAGCGGTGATCCTGGCCGCCGGTCGAGTGGTGGCCGACGGCCCGACCGCCGAGGTGCTCGCCGACAGCGCCCTGCTCGCCGCGCACGATCTCGAGCTGCCGGCCGGGTTCGACCTCTCAGGCGTAGCCCTGCGTCCGCGACCCGAAGGCGGGGCGGCGGCTCTCGCGGCCCGTTCTTGAGGCGCACCCCCGCGCTGCGTACACCGGCGGCTCGGTCGAGCTCGCCACAGCTCATGGTACGGTCGCTACCATGCGAACGACCATCGATCCCGCGGGACGCGTCGTCATCCCCAAGGAGATCCGCCGCAGCCTGGAGCTCAAGGGCACGGAGGAGGTCGAGGTGGTCGAGGAGGAGGGGTCCATCCGCATCAGCCTCCCTACGCGCCACGTCGACCTCGTCGAGGGCCCCGACGGAATCCTCATCGCGGACCCCGGGGCGGGACTCCCTGGCTGTGATGTCGACGAGGTGCGGACTCTGCTCGAGCGCGTGCGCCGTTGATCTCCCCGGACACCTCCGTCCTGATCGCCGGGTTCGTCCCGACTCACCCCTTTCACTCCCGGGCCGCAAGGCGACTCGGGGCGGTACGTCGTGACGGCAGGCTCGTGCGGTGCTCACGGCTCCGGGCGGTCCGTACCGAGCCGGGCCGGAGGCGGTGGTCGAGTACCTCGAGCAGTTCCTCGTGCGCCCGCCGGCCGCACTCTCCGGGTCGGCGTACGCCGACCACGTGCGCCGTCTGTCACGTCTGGCGCTGGTGGGCGGGGCGGTGTACGACGCTCTGATCGCGCTCACAGCCACCGATGCCGGCGCCACTCTGGTCAGTCTCGATCGTCGGGCTGCGCGAAGCTACCGCGCGTGCGGGGTCGAGGCCGAGCTTCTCAACTGAGCGAGCCTTCCTCCCCTCTCTAACCTCAGGGCGTGGCCAGTCGCAAGGAGGAGAAGGAGGCGCTCCGTCAGCAGCGCCTCGAGCAGGAGCAGACGGCCGCGTCCTCGGAGCGCCGGCGCAAGATCCTCGGGTACGGAGTCGGGGGGGTCATCGCCGTTGCCGCGATCGTCGCGATCGTCGTCGTCTTGCTGGCCAACCCGTCCAGCGGCGGGGGAGCGCCGACCCCGGCCGGCAACCCGGCCTTCCCGGAGGGCTCGGTGCCCCCGCCCCGCGAGCGCAACCTCGACGCCGCGGCGAGGGCCGCGGGCTGCCAGCTCACCA
>JACCZP010000416.1 GCA_013695885.1 Thermoleophilaceae bacterium
TGTGAATCTCAAGCCCCTCGGCGATCGTCTGATCGTCAAGGTGGTCGAGGAGGAGGAGACGACCGCAAGCGGCATCGTCCTCCCCGACACCGCCAAGGAGAAGCCCCAGCGTGGGAAGGTCCTCGCCGTCGGTGACGGCAAGGTCGGCGACGACAACGAGCGCGTCCCACTCGACGTCTCCGACGGCGACGAGGTCCTGTACTCGAAGTACGGCGGGACCGAGATCGTGGTCGAGGGCGAAGAGCTCCTCGTGCTGCGCGAGACCGACGTCCTCGCCAAGGTCACCGGCTAGAGCCGGAGACCAGAAGCTCTTTCGAAGGAGGAAGAACAGACATGGCTCACAAGGAGCTGAAGTACAACACGGAGGCCCGCCAGGCCCTCGAGGCCGGCGTGGACGCCGTAGCCAACGCGGTGAAGGTCACGCTCGGTCCCAAGGGCCGCTACGTGGTCCTCGACAAGAAGTTCGGCGCCCCGACCATCACGAACGACGGTGTGACCATCGCGCGTGAGATCGAGGTGGAGGACGTCTTCCAGAACCAGGGCGCCCAGCTCGTCCGCGAGGTGGCCACGGCCACCAACGACGTGGCCGGCGACGGCACCACCACCGCCACGGTCCTGGCTCAGGAGATCGTCCACCAGGGCCTGCGCAACGTCGCGGCGGGTGCCAACCCGCTGGCCCTGAAGCGCGGCATCGAGAAGGCCGTCGACCAGGTGGTCGAGAACATCAAGTCCCAGTCGACGGAGATCGCCGGCAAGGACCAGATCGCCCGCGTGGCCGCCATCTCGGCCGCCGACGAGGAGATCGGTGACGTGATCGCCGACGCGATCGACAAGGTGGGCAAGGACGGCGTGGTGAACGTCGAGGAGGGCCAGACCTTCGGGATGGACCTCGAGTTCACCGAGGGCATGCAGTTCGACAAGGGCTACATCTCGCCCTACATGGTCACCGATCAGGACCGCATGGAGGCCGTGCTCGAGGATCCCTACATCCTCATCGCCAACCAGAAGATCGGCTCCGTCCGGGATGTCCTGCCCGTGCTCGAGCAGGTCATCCAGTCGGGCAAGCCCATCCTGGTGGTGGCCGAGGACCTCGAGGGCGAGTCGCTCGCCACGTTCGTGGTGAACAAGCTCCGCGGCACCTTCACCGGCGTCGCGGTCAAGGCCCCCGGGTTCGGCGATCGCCGCAAGCGCATGCTCGAGGACATCGCGATCCTCACCGGCGCCGAGGTGATCACCGAGGAGATGGGCCTCAAGCTGGAGAACACCCAGCTGAACCAGCTCGGCCGTGCGCGGCGGGTGGTAGTGGCCAAGGACAACACCACCGTCATCGACGGTGCAGGTGAAGCGGAGGCCATCAAGGGCCGCATCTCCCAGATCCGGTCCGAGATCGAGAACACCGACTCGGACTTCGACCGGGAGAAGCTCCAGGAGCGCCTGGCCAAGCTCGCAGGCGGCGTCGCGGTGGTCAAGGTCGGAGCGGCCACCGAGACCGAGATGAAGGAGAAGAAGCACCGCGTCGAGGACGCGCTCCAGGCCACCCGGGCCGCCCTCGAGGAGGGCATCGTTCCGGGCGGCGGAGTCGCGCTGCTCCACGCTGTGGGCGCCATCAAGACCGACGGCGGCAACGACCAGGACGAGTACACCGGGGCGCGCATCATCATCCGCGCGCTCGAGGAGCCCGTCCGCCAGCTCGCCCACAACGCCGGGCTCGAGGGCTCGGTCGTGGTCAACGACGTGCGCAAGGCCGAGAAGGGCCACGGCCTGAACGCCGACAGCGGTGAGATCGTGGATCTCGTCGCGGCCGGGGTCATCGATCCGGCCATGGTCACGCGCTCGGCGCTGCAGAACGCGGCCTCGATCGCGAAGAACATCCTCACCACCGAGGCCATCGTCGCGGAGATCCCCGACAAGGACGGCGGCGGAGGCGGAGGCGGCATGCCCGACATGGGCGGGATGATGTAGCGAGCGCTCCGCGCTCCGAGGCGCCCTGCCCGGGCGCCCCGCAGGACCCTCGAAGGGCCCGGCAGCACGCCGGGCCCTTCGTCGTTTCCGGGGCTCCGCGCATCGGTCGAGGGTTCGGAGCGACGTGAGCGGGTGCGTGCTAAGGTCCCACACTCTGTTGAGATAAACCTCTACATACTGTTGAGGCATGTGATGTTCAACGAGCTTGAAGACCCCCGTTGCTTTGAGGACGTCTACCGCCGGCTCGCACCGCTGGCGCTGTCCGCCGCCAACCGGGTGCTGCGCGACGAGGCGGCGGCCGAGGACGTGGTCCAGGAGGTGTTCACACAGCTGTGGCGGCGTCCGGGGTCATACGATCCCTCGCGCGGGTCCCTTCCCCGCTACGTGACGATGCTGGCCCGAAGCCGCGCTCTCGACCGCTGGCGCTCGCGCTCGGCCCGCGAGGCCGCCGTGGAGCGCTCCGTGGAGGAGGTGCGCCTCGGGCCGGAGTCCGGGGAGAGCGCGGCGGAGCCCGTACTGCGCAACGAGCGCTCCACGCGGCTGCTGCACGCCCTCGAGGACCTGCCGAGCGAGCAGCGCGAGGCGGTGCTCCTCGCCTACGGTCGGGGCCTGACCGCCCGGGAGATCGCCCAGGCCGCCCGCGTGCCCCTCGGCACGGCGAAGAGCCGCGTGCGCCTCGGGCTCCAGAAGGCTCGCTCGGACCTCGGCGTGGCGGCGTGAGCGAGCCGGCCGGCCTGTCGATCCGACGGGTTGCCGAGCTCACCGGCGTGGCCGAGTCCACGCTGCGGATATGGGAGCAGCGTCACGGCTTTCCCTCTCCCGCGCGCCTGCCGAGCGGGCACCGCCGCTACTCGGAGACCGATGTGGAGGCCATCCGAGCCGTCGAGGCCGACCGCCGCTCCGGGGTGCCGCTACGCACCGCCGTCGAGCGCGCGCGCGAGGGTGCGGCCGAGCCGGAGCACTCGATCTTCGCCGGGCTGCGTCGGCGGCACCCCGACCTCGATCCCTTCCTGCTCTCAAAGCGTACGCTGATCGGCATGAGCCACGCGATCGAGGACGAGTGCGCCGTCCGCGCCTACCGCCCCGTGCTCTTCGGCGCCTTCCAGCGGGAGCGCCACTTCCGGGCGGCCGAGCCGCGCTGGCGGGAGCTCGCCCAGCGGGCGGGGCTGGCGGTGGTGCTCGCAGACTTCCCGGCGCGCCGGGAACCCGAGGGAGCGCTCGTCGAGGTGCCGATCGAGCCCGCCGACCCGGTCGGCCGCGAGTGGTCGCTGGTCTGCGAGGCCGCCGACTACTCGGCGTGCCTGTCCGCTTGGGAGCCGCCCGGCCAGGACGACACGGCCGATCTCGAGCGCACCTTCGAGGCGGTGTGGTGCGTGGAGGCCGAGGTGGTTCGCGACTGCCTTCGCCTTGCCCTCTCCCTCGCTGAGCGGCTGGCACCCGAGCTCGCCGAGCGCGTGGCGGAGCGGCTCGAGCGTCCGGTACCTCGTCACCGCAACGAGATGCGCCTGGCCACTGCGCTCACCAGCCGGATGATGGCCTACGTGGGCGCCGCCTCGACGGGGCCGTTCCCACAAGCTCATCGCGGCGTCGCCGAGGCGTAGGCCCGCCCCACCGCGGCGGCCGTCGAGGACTGAGCGATCGGTGGGGTCCAGGCTCAGGCCGGCCCGAGCACCTCGGCCATGGCCAGCGGGCGGACGCCGAGCGCCTCGGCGTGCGAGGTTCCCTCCCGAGCGAGCATGGAGACCCCGACGAGCGCGGCCTCGTCCTCGGTGACGGGCGTGCCCACGCCGAGAAGTCCCTCGGCCGCCCGCAACAGGGCGACGGCGACCGGGCGCGGAACGGCCAGCACCGGGCGCCGCCGGCCACGCCCGGCCATCGCAAGCTCGAGCACCTCGGCGAAGGTCAACACGTCCGGTCCGGCGAGCTCGACTCGACTCCCCCCGGGGGCGGGTCGGTCGGCCACGAGGGCTGCGAGGCACGCGGCCACGTCGTCGGAGAAGATCGGCTCGGAGCGTGCCCGGCCAGCGCCGACGAGGGGCACGGCGGGAAGCACGGCCGAGGCTCGGTCGAGGAATCGCAGCCAGCGGTTCTCGGGTGCGTAGATCATCGACGGCGCGACCACCACCGAGGGGACCGCGGCCTGCTCGACCACCCGCTCGGCCAGCGCCTTGGCCCGCATGAGGCGCGAGGTGGAGTGCTCGGATGCACCGAGGCACGAGCAGTACACGAAGCGCTCGACACCGGCCCGCTCCGCCGCCCGCACCAGGCGGAGGGTGGCCACCGCGTTGATCTCCTCGATCGTCGCGCCCGGCTGGTCGCGCATCGAGGCCGCGAGGTGCACCACGAGCCGCACACCCCGCATCGCGTTGCGGTGCGCGCCCGGATCGGCCAGGTCGCCGAGGGCGATCTGCACCCGCACGCGCTCGGCTCCGAGCCGGCGCGGATCGCGCACCAGGCAGCGCACCGGCTCGTCCCCGTCCACGAGGCGCCGCAGCAGCGCCCTCCCCACCGCCCCGGCGGCGCCGGTGAGGAGGATCACGGTGTGACTGCGGGCGCCGTGCGGCGCGCTGAGTTGGCCATGGTGATGGTCTTCCGGTCTCGGGAGGGCCCCGTCGGCCGCACGCTACCGGTGCCGTCGACCGGCCGGGACGCGCATCCTGGTGGGTATCATCCCGCGCTCGCCGCGGCCGGTGCCGCGGCTTCTTCCCTTCGCCCGCTCTAGGAGCTCCTGCCCACATGGCCTACGTCATCGCCGAGCCCTGCATCGGCACGAAGGACAACTCGTGCGTCGAGGTCTGTCCGGTCGACTGCATCCATCCCACGCCGGAGGAGCCCGACTACGACAAGGTCGAGATGCTCTACATCGATCCCGACGAGTGCATCGACTGCGACGCCTGCGTCGAGGCCTGCCCGGTGGACGCCTGCTTCGCCGAGGATCAGCTGCCGGACGAGTGGGAGAAGTACACGCAGATCAACGCGCAGTACTTCCAGCAGTCGGCCTGAAGGGCCTTCCGCTCAGCGGGACAGAGGCAGGGAGAGCGGGGTCCCGGTGACCTTGGGTCCCTGCTCCGGCGGGGGGGCGGCATCCGGAGACTCCGCCGGCGGCTTCTGCGCACCAGCGGTCGGCAGCGCCGATCGCCGTCCGCTGCTCGCCGGTGCGGCCGGGGGCACCTCGAAGGCCGGTATCGGTGCCATCGCGATCAGGCCGCGGGCGGCCTGACGGATGGATTGGGAGGCTGGGGCGTGGGGGTCGTCGAGGACGAGGGGGCGGCCCTCGTCGGCGCCCACGCGAAGGGACTCCTGCAGGGGGATCTTGGCGAGGAGGGGCACGTCCAGCTCGTCGGCAAGCAGCTGGCCGCCGCCCTCCCCGAAGATCGTGAAACGCTCGCCGCTCGGGGTCGTGAAGCCGGACATGTTCTCGATCACGCCGGCGATCTCGAGGTCGAAGCGCCGTGCCAGCTCGGAGGCGCGGTGGGCGACCTTCTGGGCAGCGGGCTGCGGGGTGGTGACGATGACCATGCGTGCGCTCGGGATGAGCTGGGCCAGGGTCATCGACACGTCGCCGGTGCCCGGCGGGAGGTCGAGCACGAGGAAGTCCACCTCGCCCCACTCGACGTCCTGGAGGAACTGCTTGATCGCCTTGTGGAGCATCGGCCCGCGCCAGACGATGGCCTGGTCCTGGGCCTCGAGGAAGAACTCGATGGACATGACCTTCACGCCGGCGGCGGCCTCCAGCGGATTGATCTTGCGGTCGGCGTTCACCGTCGGGCGCCCGTGCACCCCGAGCATGCGCGGGATGGAATAGCCCCACACGTCGGCGTCGAGGGCGGCGGCGCGCTTGCCCTCGGCGGCCAGCGCGGCGGCGAGGTTGGCGGTCAGCGTCGACTTTCCGACCCCGCCTTTGCCGGAGGCCACGCAGATCACGTTCTTCACCCCCGCCAGCGCCCCCTCCGGCAGGCCGCCCTTCTGTCCACGCTTCCCGAGCGCCTCCTTCTCCTCGGCGGAGGGAAGGTCGAAGCCCACCGTCACCGAGCTCACCCCGTGGAGAGCTCCGACGCGGTCACGGATGACCCCCTCGTACTGGGCCCGGATCGGGGACCCGGGAGCGCCTACGGCGAGCACGACGGCCACGCGGCCGTCGTCGGCCACGTCAACCGAGCGCACGATGCCGAGGTCGACGACGCTCTGGCCGCGCTCGGGATCGACGACCGAGCCCAGAACCTCGCGCACCTGTTCGCTCGTCACCACCGCGTCCATTCTGGCAAACGACTCCAGTGGTCGGCACCACCAGAACGACCGACGGGGCCCGAAGGCCCCGTCGATCTGAGGGAGGAGAGGTACTGCGCACTGCCGGCGAAGTGATGGGGCCGGCAGCTCTCCCCGCGCGCGCCTCTCCGATGGCGCGCGGGGCTAAGACGGAGCGCCTAGGAGAGAACCTGCTCCTGAAAGCGCTTGGCGACGTTGCCGGTGGTCGAGCCGACCTTCTCGGCGCGGTGCTGGAGGTCGCGCGTGGCGCCCTTCAGCTCCTGCTCGACGGAACGGCCCTCACGACGCAGGAGCTGCGTGGCCTGGTTGCGACGCTGACGCAGCTCCCGCTCGACCTTCGTGCGGGTGCGCTTGACCTCGCGCTCGAAGCGGTTACGGGCCGTGTTGCCGCGCCGCTCGTAGCGACGGAGCGCCGTGGCGAGGCGACGCTGGTACTTGCCGACCTCACGCTGGGCCGCCTTCGGGCTGGTGAACGGCTTGGCGACCTCGACCACGCTCTCGCGGGCGATGAGCGCCGCGCCGACCGGGATCAGCACCGCGCGCTGGGCCTGGGTGGCCGCGGCCTCGAGCCTCGTGGCCTCGGCCTTGGCCCGGGTCCCTGCGGCACGGCTCGCGATGCGCGCCGTGCTCTCGGCCGAGGTGCGGGCGTTGCCTGCGCTGCGGCGGGCCGACTGGCCCTGGCTGCGGGACTGGTTGCGCTGGCGCGTGGCGGCCGCCTTCTTGGCGCTCGCCTGACGCTGCGCCGGGGTGCGGGCCTGCGAGCGCGAACGGCTCTGGCTCTGCGAGCGGGCGCTGGTCTGCGAGCGCGAACGGCTCTGGCTCTGCGAGCGGGCGCGGGTCTGGCTGCGGTTCTGCGAGCGGCTGCGTGTCTGCGTGCCGCCCTGGGAGCTCTTCGGCGCGCTCGCCTTGCTCGTGGACTGCGAGGACCCCTGGGACTGGTTGCTGGTGTCTGTAGCCATGCGGGCGATACCTCCGTGGGATTCAGCCGCCGTAGTACCGGCTGGCTAAGAAGCTTAGATCTAACAGGACCCGTACGGTAGCAGCGAACACACGTTTGTCTACTCCTTCTCAGCCGGGCTCGACAGCAGTGTCCAGGGGCACCGCCGCCCGCTCCGCCCACGCCGCCGGATTCGAGAGCTCGTCGAGCGTCGGCAGCGCCTCGGGGGCGCTCCACACCCGGTTCAGGCGGTCGATCCCGTGCGCGGTCACGACCGCGGCGCAGAAGGCCCGCCCGAGCTCGTACTGCTTGAGCTTCATGTCGAGGCCCAGAAGGCGCCCGAGCACCCGCTCCGGCGCGGAGCGGTCACGGCGGCGGCGCTCCATCGCCTCCCGCAGGTGCTCGTGGGCGGGCAGCACCTTCGCGCCGACGGCGTCCATGGTGTGCTCGGAGTAGCCCTCGACCACCGCCATCGTGGCCTG
>JACCZP010000002.1 GCA_013695885.1 Thermoleophilaceae bacterium
CCGACGCGGAGATGGCTCGCCGCGACACGGGTGAGCACCGCGCCGGGCAGCAAGGTGTCCCGCGCGACCTGATCGCCGGTGGCCACCACAGCGAGCGCCCGGGTAGTCGGAATTCCGAGCGCATGCATCGCCTCTCCGATCACGTACTCGCGCAGCATGGGGCCGACGGCTGCCTTCCCATCACCGCCTCGTGCGAACGGCGTGCGGCCCGAGCCCTTGAGGTGCAGGTCGCGACGGCGTCCGTGGACGTCGAGGACCTCGCCGAGCAGGAGCGCTCGGCCATCCCCGAGGCGGGGCGAGTACCCGCCGAACTGATGGCCGGCGTAGGCCTGGGCGACCGGTGACGCTCCGTGGGGCGTGGTGTGGCCGACGAGGACGGCGACACGGTCGGGTGCTCTCAGCGCGTCGGCTTCGACACCCAGCTCCTCGGCCAACTCCTCGTTGAGCGCCAGCAACCGGGGCGCCGGCGCCGACGCCGCTTGCCAGGCGCCGGCGTCGCGCGGCTCGTACAGGCCTCCCAGTTCGCGGACATAGGAGTTGTCGAACGCGAACAGCGGCCGGGCAGCAACGCTCACCTACCTGAGACTAACTCGGCCGTGGCCGGGCTCCCGACCGGCGATCCCTCGGACCCTCCGGCCTCGGTGCGTCTGCGCCGAGTACCTTCTCCGCGACGGTGGACCTCAAGCTCCTCGCGATCTACCTACAGGACCACCTGGCGGGCGCGAGCGCCGGCCGCGAGTTGGTCAAGCGCGCACACGCCAGCAATGCGTCGACCAGCCTTGGGACCTTCCTCGCCGATCTGACGCGGGAGATCGAGGAGGACCGTCAGTCCCTGCTCGAAGCGATGCGTCGCGTCGAGGTCACTCCCGACCGCGTCAAGCAAGCCCTCGGCATCGCCGGCGAGCGGGTGGGCCGGCTGAAGCTGAACGGGCGCCTCCGGGGCTACTCCCCTCTTAGTCGCGTCGTCGAGCTCGAGGGATTGGCCTTCGGGGTGCACAGCAAGATGGCGTGCTGGCGGACGCTCGCCGCCGCGTCCGTGAACGACGCTCGCTTGCGGGGTCTTGACTTCGCCGCTCTCATCGACCGAGCGGGCCGGCAGCTCGAGCAGCTCGAGGACCATCGGCGCAAAGCCATCGCGCTGTTGTAGGCGGCCTACGTCACGGGAGCCGCCGCCCGCGGGCGTTCTAACCCGTGGTCGCTTCGACCTCGTCGCGGGAGACCCAGTGGGCCTCCTCGGACGGTGGGGTGTCGCGCAGGTACCACTCGGCGTCCAGCGCCGCCTGGCAGCCCGTCCCCGCAGCGGTGACCGCCTGGCGGTATGTGTGGTCCACGAGGTCTCCCGCGGCGAACACCCCCGGCAGGCCGGTGCTCGTGGACTTGCCCTCGGTCAGCACGTAGCCGCCGTCGTCCAGCTCGACCTGGCCCTCCACGAGCGCCGAATTGGGTGTGTGCCCGATGGCGACGAAGGCGCCGTCGACCTCGAGCTCACGCTCCTCCTCGCTGTCGACATGGCGGAGCCGCGCTCGCCCCAGCGAGCCGTCCGTATCCTCGAAGCAGTCGACCTCGTAGGGGGTGAGGAGCTCTACGTTGTCGAGCTCCCGGACGCGCTCCATCATGATCTTCGAGGCCCGGAACTCGTCGCGGCGGTGGACGACCGTCACCTCGCTCGCGAACTTGGAGAGGCAGAGCGCGTCCTCCATCGCGGTGTCGCCCCCGCCGACGACCATGGTGGGCTGGTCGCGGAAGAAGGCTGCGTCGCAGGTCGCGCAGTAGGACACTCCGCGCGCCGCGAGCTCCTTCTCGCCGGGCGTGCCGAGCTTCTTCGGCTCGGCGCCCATGGCCAGGATCACCGCCCGGGCGCGGTGCTCGCGGTCGTCGACGAAGACGCTGTGGAGCGAGCCATCGCTCGACAGCTCGACGCGGGTCACGTCCTCCGTCACGATCCGGGTCCCAAAGCGCTCCGCCTGGTCGCGGAGCTCATCCATCATGTCCGGGCCCTCGACACCCTTGCGGTAGCCGGGATAGTTCTCGACCTGGCCCGTCGTCCGGAGCTGTCCGCCCCATCCGTAGCCCTCGAAGAGCAGCGGCACCAGGTCCGCGCGCGATGCGTACAGGGCAGCCGTGTAACCGGCCGGCCCGCTGCCGATGATGATGATGTTCTCGACGTCCGGTTCGCTCACGTGGCCCGCTACGCCTCCTCTCCCGCCTTGGTACGCATGTTCCTGACAGCCTCGGCCAGGGCCTCGGCCTCCAGGGTGTCGGCCATCACCCCGACCTGGTCCTCCCAGACGTCGTCGGGAACCTCGCTCTGTATCTCGTCCTCCAGCACGTGGAATACGTCGAGACCCAACTGGGTCTCCGTCAATGCACCCGCGTAGGTCGGGTCGCCGAACACGATCGTCTCCGCCGCGATCTCCGCGGCTTCGGCGTCCGGCGCCCCCAGCACCACCAGGAGCTCGTCTCGAGCATGCTCATCGGCGAGCTTCTTGATCTTCTCCTGGCTTCCCAGGTCCATTGCACCGGATGCCGTTCAGACGAAGCACTCGGTTGCGGACAGGACGACTTCGCCGCCGGCCGCCTTGATGCACGCCTCGATCGCCGGCCCCGAGACGCCGTCCCGCTCGCCCAGGGCGACCACCTTCTTCCCCTCGAGCAATTCCCTCACCCCCCCTCGTCCTGCTCGTCGTAGTTCTCCTTCAGCCACTCCTCGAGCTGCGGCGGCTTCAGGTCCGGATCGCTGAGCCGCGCCACCTCCTCTCCCTCCCGGAAGAGCAGGAACGTCGGGAGGCCCATCACCTTGAGGTCGATGCACACCCGCCGCGCCTTCGGCGCCTCCAGCTTAGCCACACGCAACTCCGGCCGCTCGCCGGCCATGCGCTCGACTTCGGGCTCGAGCGCCAGGCACGGCTTGCATTCCGGACCCCAGAAGTCGACCAGGACGGTGCCCTCCCCGACGACGTCCCAGAAGTCCTCGCGACTCGCCTCGACGACCTCTCCCATCTCAGCCTCCGTTCGGGTTTCGCTCAAGCAGCACGCTCATGCCGTCCGAGAGCTCGCTCATCCGGCCGAGGAACAGGCTGCCCTTGGCCAGCATCATCACTCGCTCCGCTCCGCCCTCGCCGGTGAGCCGCCGGCAGGCGTGCGGGAGGTAGCAGAGCGCCGATGCGATGTGGCCCTGGGTCGGGGAGTATCCCGGCATGCCCCGCTCGGCCACGAAGCTGTCCATGTCGTCGCGCTCGATCTCGCCGCGGCGCTTCGCCAGCGCGGCGATGATCTTGTAGTTGCGCTCCGGAACGTTGCCCGAGCCCTGTGGCTCGGTCACCTCGGGGTTGTGGAGCTCGGTCGCGTAGTCGTCGACGCCGAGCATCTCGATGCCCACGCGCTCGAGCGGCTCCACGGCCAGCGCCCGCATGATCCGGTCGTTCGAGCCGCCGGCCTTGACCGTGTGGCGGCCGACCGCGTCGAGCCTGATGCGCGGCGAGCCGCCGTCGTCGCGCTCCACGAGCGCGGCGGCGCCGGCGAGCACGTCCTCGAGCACGGGCATCTCGTGCTTCAGGTGGCCCTCGAACTTCATGCCGAGCTTCGGGAGCGAGCCGCCGGCCACCACCGCGACTCGCTGGAACACCCCGGCGCTCACCAGACTGGCCGCCACCACCAGCGCCGGGATGGGTGCGGCGCAGAAGTTCTTCAGGTCCGCGCCCGATGCCTCCCCCAGTCCCGCCGCCGCCGCCACGCTCTTGCCCAGGTTCCCGCCGCCGCGCTGATAGCGATCGCCGATGGCCTCCTCGCCGCAGCCGATCACATAGTCGATCGAGTCGGGGTCGATATCCGCCCCTCGCACGAGGTGGAGGAGTGCCAGCGTTGCGGTGGCCTTCGCCGCCAGGTTCTCGAGCAGCACCGGCGCGTGGAGGGCGACGTCCTCCTCGTCGGCGCGGTGCATCGCTCCCACCAGGTGCTCACCACCGAGGTGCAGCGGCAGCGAGCCGGGGCGCTCGGCGGCCTCCTCGGGGTCGCCGGCCGCCGCGCCGAGGCGGTCGAGGTCGAGGCTCTCCCCGAGCGGGTGCCGGTCGAGCGCCGCGGCGGCCCGCTCGCATACCTCCTCGCCGAGGGTCAGGAGCTCGAACTCGTCGACCGCGGCCATCAGCCCGAGGAGCTCCTCCTCGGGCATGTGCTCGCCGTGGGGGGCGAAGCGCTCGGCGCCGTCCGCGCTCGCCGACACCCACGGGCGCTCGGGAAGCTCCCGGGGATGGAGGGCCCCCAGGAAGGCCTGGTTGGGCGGGTAGGCCATGGCCTCCTCGAAGGTGCGCAGGCTTCCGAACAGAGCTTCGGCGAGGTCGGGATCGGCCTCCAGCTCACGTGCGGGCTTCGACCCGTGCCGCACCATGCCGGGGGCGTGGGCGAGGACGAGCCTCGCCTGCGAGACCACCGGACCCTGCTCGCTCACGTCACTCCCCATCGTCCTGCCCCCGCCGACGTCGCTCGTCGCGTCGTCATGCCGCCTGCGTCTCGCCCGCCGGATCGAAGATCGTCGGCCCGGAGACGCTGGTCGAGACCGCCTCGAGCGCCTTTTCGAGCAGCGCTCGCCGCCACTCGCGCTCGGCCTCGGTGTCGAGGGAGGGATCGCCGGTGGGGTAGGGGATCCCCCGCGTGGGAACGATCCGAGAGGCGCCCACCCGCTGTGCGATCGAGACCAGGTTGCACAGGACGGCGGTGGGGATCCCGGCGCGCTCCAGCTCCTTGCTCAGCGTTGACCCGCAACGCGTGCCCGTTCCTCAGGTCGCCGTCAGGACGGCCGCCTGGACCTCCGCCTTGTGAAGCTCCACGGCCCACTCGACGCCGAAGTGCTTGGCCGCGGCCACGGCGGTGCCGTTGCCCGTGGTCACCAGGTACTCGGTGTGCAGGCGCCCGATCGCCCCCTCCCGCTCCAGCTCCCGGGCCACGTCCAGCGGCAGCATGCGGTGCGGATCCTCGTCCGCCGCGACGGTGGCGAAGCCGCCGTCGACCGACTCGAACTCGCCCTCGGGGAGCGAGTCGCGCTCCTCCAGCGCATAGCGAAGCCAGCGCGTGGCGCGTGCGGACTCGAGCTTGTCGGGGTTGCCGGCGGGCACCAGCCCCCCCTCGGTGACCAGGGCGAGCGTCGCGTCCGAGAGATCCTCGACCGGGCCGGCCGGCACCACCTGGTCGAAGTCGGGCGGCGCAAGCTCGGTGCGCTCGGTGTCGCCGCCCAGGCGGGCGAGCACGAGCTCCACGGCCCGCTCGGCCGCGGGAGCGTCGGCGAGCACGTTGGTCCGCCGCGACCGCGAGATGCGCCCCTCCTCTTCGCCGATCTCCTCGCCGGCGGCGAGCTTCTGCACCGCGGCCGCGAGGCGCTCCAGGGTGCCCTTCATCCTGCGGGAGGTCTCGCCGCTCTCGACGACGGGCGCGGCGCCCGCGTCCTGGAGCCCCGGGTTGTCCTCGTGCATCGAGGCGATCGCCTTGAGCCCGCGCGCGTGCGCCGCTGCGACCACGGCCGAGCAGGCGACCCCGTAGCGACCGCTGGTGAAGGCGGGGCCGGCCACGACCAGCTCGGGATCAGCATCGTCCGCCAGCGAGAGGATCTCCTCGGCGGCCCCCGCCGTGCCGGCGGCGTAGTCGTCGCCGCAGAAGACGGTGGCGACGACCTCGTGCTCGTC
>JACCZP010000005.1 GCA_013695885.1 Thermoleophilaceae bacterium
GCGCCACGCGCCGCCCGGACGCCGGCGGACTCGGGGGCGGGCGCGAGCACCCGCGCGCGGGTCACGCCCCGGCGCTCCCACGCGGGGGCTCCCGGAACCACCCGGCGCAACCACTCCTCCGGACTCCTCCCACCGGCCACGAGCCGGCCTCCGTCGCTCACGAAGCTCCGCAGCGCACGGGCCTCCCTGGCGCTCACGGAATCGGGATCGAGGACCACGACGGTGCTCTCCGGGCCGAGCGGCGCCTCGTCGGCCCGCGCGCGCACACGGCTGACCCCGTGCCCGTTTCGGGCGAGCATGTCCGCGTAGGCGGCGAGGCCCTCGGGCGCGGTGGCGTACGAGGAGGACGGGGGGCCTCCGGGTCGGCTCACGAGACCTCCGAGCGCGGCGATCAACACGTTCACGCCGACCACCAGCACGAGCGCCACCACCCCGCGCTTGATCCACTTTCGCCGCGTCCCCCGGCTCACGCGCCTCCCACCTCTCGGAGCACGCGCGGCCATCCGGCGCGCGCGGCCGCCACATCGCCCTGCTCGGCCGCGCGGCCGCCGTAGACCACCTCCTCGAAGGACAGCGCCAGCTCGCCCAGCGTGCTCGAGCGAAGCCGCCGCACCACCTCGCCGGTGGTGAGCGACGGGCGCAGCTCGATCGCCCGCGCCTCCTCCAGGCGCAGGAGGCCGGCGCCGAAGCGAAGCCGCAGCGCTCGGGCGAGCTCGCCACGACCCTCGGCCTCGTCGGCGGAGCGCTCGAGCGCGGACGGATCCCCGCCGTCCGCGCGAGCGGACCCCCCGGTGGCGGCGGGCACCTCTCCGGGCGCGGCGCCGCGACGGCGGACCAGGCGCACCACGACCACCGCGGCTAGCGCCACGATCGGCAGGGAGATGAGCAGCAGCACGATCGATGCCCCGGACGAGAGCCCGTCACCACCTCCGGGGGCGGGCCCTTCGGCGGGCGGCGGGTCGCCCTCGAGGCCGGGGAGCAGGTCGGCGATCCACTCGAGCAGCCGCTCCACGGCCAGGCCCAGAGTCTCGATCGGCCCCGCGAGCGGGCGCGGCTCCTCGGTCGCGGTGAAGCGCCGCTCGGAGAGGATCTCCCGGGCGTCCGCGCGCGCCGACGCTGCGTCGACTCCCGGATCGGGGACGGACGGAGCGGCGAGGACGTCGAGGCGGCGCCGCAGCGCCGCGCCGCGCGCCCCCTCGAGGGCGGCACCGACATCGGCGGGGCGACCGTCCACCCGATCCACCCGCCTGAGCTCGGCCAGCGCCCTCGGACTCGAGCGCGCCGCCCCGGCGAGCTCGCGAACCTCTGCAGCGCGGACGGCCGTCGCGAGCGCCTCGGTCGGGGCGAGCGCGCTGGCGGAGAGGGCCGCGGCGAGCGCCGCGACCAGGACGCCCACCCGGCTGCTCAACGCGGTGTCGGCCCCGGCGGTGGAGGGGGGCCGCCCTGGCCGGCGAGGGCGGGGCCGCCGCTGGGGCCGCGAGCCGGCACGGCGGGCCCCTGGGCGGGAGCCGGGCTCCCTGGGGAGGCCATTCCACGCGCGACGAGCCGGAGGTCGAGTCCCTCCTTGCGCACGCGCAGGTCGAAGTAGATGATCGCGACGAACGACGCGACCAGGGGGATCGTCACGATGCTCCCCACCGCGGTGGCCAGCGCGTTGAGGGTGGAGGCGAGGATCACGCTCTGCCCCGCGTCGGTGAACAGCAGCGCGATGAGGGCACCGCCTACGAGCACCTGCACGAGGATGCCCAGCAGAATGCCGACGAGCAACGTGGCGAAGGTGGCCCAGAACCGACCCGACACGAGCGACCACGATCGCCCGAGCGAGGCCGCGCTGCCCGCGTCCTCCGCGAGGAGGACGGGGATGAACACGCTCCAGTAGGTCGCGAGCCACCCCACCCCGGGGACGGCGATCACGACGATGACGATGACCGCCACCACCGCCCCCGCCGGTCCGGCCAGGGTGAAGGGAATTGCCAGGAGGCCGCCGGCGATGGCGACGACGAACAGGTTGAGGGTCAGCGCGCCGAGAAACATGAAGGCCGCGAGCAGGAGGGCGCCGAGCCGCCGGCCCGCGAAGCGCAGGGAGTCGAGCCAGTCGGGGCGGCCACCGAGGTATCCCTCTCCCACGGCCTTGAAGCAGGCGGCGACGGCGAGTACCTGCGCGAAGGCCAGGACGACCGCGAGGACCATCGAGGCCACGAACCATCCGACCCCGCCCGGGATCAGCTGGCCGGGGACGGGCTGAGGCCCGGAGAGAGACGGCCGCAGCACGCTCGGGTTCTCCAGGAGCGACATGTTGACCAGTGCGGCCAGCACCTGGATCGGCACCACGATCGTCGCGACGATGCGGAACAGCGACCCCGCGTGCCGGAGGTAGACCTTGATCGAGACGTCGAGCGTCTCTCCGATGCCCAATGGCCGCAGCTCTGGCGAGGCAGCGGCGCGGGCTTCCACCCGCCGGACGATACCGTGGCCGGGAAGGCCTGGACCGGACGTTCCGCTAGCGTCCCCGCGCCATGGCCGGCGGCGCTTCCGACCCTCCGTACGGCCGCCCGGGCGAAGGGTCTGGCGGCGCGCCGAGCGCCCTCCCAAACCAGGCGTCGCCGTCCGTATTCCCGCTTCCCGGGCCGCCCGCACCCGAGGCCGCGTCCAGCCACGGCCCGGTGACCGCGGACTGGGGGCTGAGAGTGGGCTCGGCGGCTCTCGACTACCTCGTGAAGATGGCCGTGGTCCTCCCGGTCATCGCCCTCGGCGCCCTCGGCTTCCTCGTAAGCGAGGACGTCGGGCTGCTCGGGCTCGGGATCACCTACACGCTCGGCATCGTCACGCTGTACGCGTACGCGCCGGTGATGCTGCCGCGTGAGCGTCAGACCGTGGGCAACCGGGTGACCGGCATCCGCGTCGTGCGCTTGGATGGCTCGAGGATCTCGGGCGGGAAGGCATTCGTCCGCGAGTTCCTCGTCAAGGCGCTGCTGTTCGAGTTCGTCGCGCTGTTCGCCACCCTAGGCATCGTCACGCTCCTGAACTACCTGTGGCCGCTGTGGGACGACCGCGGGCAGGCCCTCCACGACAAGATCGTGGGCACGCTCACGGTACGGGCGTGAGGCACGGGACGGCGCGCGGTCGGCTCTCGCTCGCGTGCGGCACCGAGACACTCGACCCGAACCGGGTCGAGCGGGTCATCAAGGAGGGCATCGAGAAGCAGTCCGGACCCGGCACCATCGAGGTCGAGTGCCCGGACGACATCGAGAAACGGCCCGGCATGAGGTTCACCTGCACGGCGCGCACCAAGGGCGCCGAGGCTCCGGTCGAAGTCGTCCAAGGCAACGACGAGGGGAACATCCGCTGGGAGATCAGGCCGAAGTCGAGCTGATTCGGACGCTCGTTACCCGGCTGCCCGCGAAGGTGCGCCCGGCCCTTCAGGCCTCCCGGTACTCGCCGTACTCCTCGCGCATCACGCCGCTCACCTCGCCGATCGTCGCCCGCTCGCCCAGCGCGGCCCGGATGGGGTGGAGCAGGTTGCCGTCGCCCCGGGACGCCTCGCGCAAGTCCTCGAGCCGCTTTCCGAGGGCCTCGTGGTCGCGATCCTCCTTGAACGCCTTGAGCCGCTCCACCTGCTCGCGCTCAGACTCGGGATCGACCTTGAGGATGTCGGGCATCTCCACGTCCTCGGTCACGTAGCGGTTCACCCCGACCACCACGTCCTGCACGATGCGGTAGCGCTCGTGGTAGCCGAACGCCGACTCCTCGACCTCGGCGCGGATGAAGTCGATGGCCTCGACCGAGCCGCCGAGCTCCTCCACCTTGTCCATCAGCTCGCCGGCGCGGGCCTCGATCTCGTCGGTCAGCGACTCCACGAAGTACGAGCCCGCAAAGGGGTCCACGGTGTCGGCGGCACCGGACTCGTGGTGGAGGATCTGCTGGGTGCGCAGCGCGATGCGGGCCGCGCGCTCGGTGGGTAGCGCCAGCGCCTCGTCGAAGCCGTTGGTGTGCAGCGACTGGGTGCCGCCGCACACCGCGGCGAACCCCTGGAGCGCCACGCGCACGATGTTGTTCTCGGCCTGCTGGGCGGCCAGGGTCACGCCGCCGGTCTGGGTGTGGAACCGCAACGTCTGCGACCGCGGCTTCTCGGCCCCGAAGCGCTCGCGCATGATCCGCGCCCACATGCGCCGGGCGGCGCGGAACTTCGCCACCTCCTGGAAGACGTGGTTGTGTCCGTTGAAGAAGAAGGCCAGCCGCGGGGCGAAGTCGTCGACGGCCATCCCCGCGTCCATGGCGGCCTGGACGTAGGCGATCCCGTTGGCCAGCGTGAAGGCCACCTCCTGCACGGCCGAGCAGCCCTTCTCGCGCATGTGGTAGCCGGAGATCGAGATCGTGTTCCAGCGCGGGATGCGCTCGCGGCAGTAGGCGAACAGGTCGGTGGTCAGGCGCATCGCCGGCTCGGGCGGGTAGATGAAGTTCCCGCGCGCGATGTACTCCTTGAGCACGTCGTTCTGGGTCGTGCCCCCGAGCTGCTCGGCCTCCACGCCCTGCTCCTCGCCCACCAGCTCGTAGAGCAGGAGCAGCACCGCGGCCGGTGCGTTGATGGTCATCGAGGTGGTGACCTGGTCGAGCGGGATGCCCTCGAACACCCGGCGCATGTCGTCGATCGAGTCGATGGCCACGCCGGTGCGACCCACCTCGCCGAGGCAGAGGGGATCGTCGGAGTCGCGGCCGAGCTGGGTGGGGAGGTCGAAGGCCATCGACAGGCCGGTGGAGCCGTGGTCGATCAGGTAGCGGAAGCGCTCGTTGGTCTCCTTGGCCGTGGCGTAGCCCGCGTACTGGCGCATGGTCCACTGCCGCGAGCGGTACATGTCGGGGTGGATGCCGCGCGTGAAGGGGTACTCGCCGGGATCACCCAGGCGCTCGGGAAGGTCGGCGGCCACGTCGTCCTCGCCGTAGAGGCGGCCGATCTCGATGCCCGAGTCGGTGAAGTGGCGCGGATCGTCGGGGCCGACGATGGGCGCGATCGTGGGCTTGGGCTCGGGGCGGGTGGCCACGCGCGAAGGATATGCGCGTGTGGTCAGGGCCGGGTTCGGCGTGTCGGTGCCGGATAACGGGTACCGTCAGGAAGAAGGAAAGTTCGTCGAACAGGAGGGGAGCCAGATGACCGAACAGGACAAGGCCTTACACGGAGAGGACGCCGGCGGGCTCGGCGAGGACGACGAGGGTCGCGCCAAGGCGCTGGCCACCGAGAAGATTGGCGAGCAGGACCAGGTGAAGGAGCAGACCGCGTCCCCGGCGCCCGAGGAGGACGTGGGCGCCCCCCCGATGGAGGGTGGCGAGGTGGACAACCCCTAGCCAGACGTGCGGCCGGGGCCGGGAGCGCCGCTAGGGCGGCTCCCGGCGGCCGCGCCCAGGTCCCTGGCGGTCGCGGTTTGCCCGCCCGCCAGTCGAAGCCCCGCCTCGGGTCAGCGTGATCTCGACCCAGACGACGTAGCTCGGGCTACCCGGCGCTACCCCGCCCCCTTCTCGATCAGCTGGTAAATCACGCCCGCGCTCGAGTCGGCGTCGGTCCAGTAGTTGAGGTTGCCGCCGGCCGAGGTCGGCTCCTCGCCGTCTCCCACCTCGATGGTGCGCACCCCGTGGGCGTCGAGCTCCTCGCGGGTGGCGCGCAGGTCATCCACCTGCACGGCCACGTGGTCGAGGCGGGCGGTGGCGCCGTCCTCGAGCGGGCGCAGCGGCGAGTCGGCGTCGACGATCTGGAACACCTCGATCATCGCCGGGCCGCACGCGAAGAAGGCGGCGATCAGCCCGAGCTGCTCGAGCTCCGCCTCGCGCGCCACCTCGAGCCCCATCGCATCGCCGAGGAAGCGCTTGGCCTCCTCGAGGTCGGCCACGAGGATCCCCACGTGGTCGAGTCCGGTGACGGTCATGTGTGCCTCTCTCTCGTCGGCGGCGCCTCGTGCTCCGCTCCAGTCGAAGCTATGCCCGACCAGGCCGCGGCGTCAAACGCACGACCTTCACCGATTCCTCCCCCGGGACCCGGGTAATAGGTTGACCGCTGAGATCGCCGAGCAGAGGAGAGGACCATGGAGAGAGACCTGAACGGACGGGTGGCCGTGATCACCGGGGCGTCGAGCGGGATCGGCGAGGCCACCGCACGCGCGCTCGCCGACCGCGGCGCGAAGGTGGCGCTGCTCGCGCGCCGGGCCGAGCGCGTCGAGTCGCTGGCCGAGGAGCTGTCCTCGAACGGCGCAGGCAACGCGATCGCCGTCGAGGCAGACGTGACCGACCGCGAGTCCCTCGAGCGCGCGGCCGAGCGCGTCCGGGAGGAGCTCGGGCGCCCGGACATCCTCATCAACAACGCCGGTGTGATGCTGCTCGCGCCCATCGAGCGCGGCAAGACCGACGAATGGCGCCAGATGCTCGACGTCAACCTGATGGGCGTGTTCGAGACCACCGACGTCTTCCTCGAGCAGCTCCTCGACGGCGGCGGCGACATCGTGAACATCTCCTCGGTCGCCGGCCGCATCGGCATCGCCGGGGCGGGCGCGTACAACGCGACCAAGTGGGGGCTGAACGGGTGGTCCGACGCCCTGCGTCAGGAGGTCCTCGGCAAGGACGTGCGCGTCATCACGATCGAGCCGGGTGCGGTGAACACCGAGCTGGCCGACCACATCAGCGACGAGGACGCCAAGCAGCGCGTAGAGAGCATGCCCGAGAGCTTTGACATCCTCGAGGCCGAGGACATCGCCTCGGCGATCGAGTACGCGGTGTCGCGGCCCGAGCGGGTGCAGATCTCCGAGCTGCTGATCCGGCCCACAGGTCAGCCGAACTGAGGCGCGACCCCGTCGGACAAGACCCGGTTGCCTACCCGATCACTTCACGTAGGGTGGTCTCCACGGACTCGACCGCGAAGGAGCTCCAATGACCGAGCACGAGCACTCCGGCCCCGGCTACGGCTCGCCGCGCGACGCGATGGCCCAGCCCCCCGAGGAGGTGGCCTACGTCGCCTGCCTCTACGAGGGCACCGGAATCGAGGAGCCCGACTTCCTGGCCACGGTCGACGTGGCCCGCGGGTCCGACACCTACGGGGAGATCGTCCACCGAACGCCGATGCCCAACGTGGGCGACGAGCTCCACCACTTCGGGTTCAACGCCTGTTCCTCGGCGTGCCATTCCGAGCTCTCACGCGACACGCTGATCGTGCCGGGCATCAGGTCCTCGCGCATCCACATCGTGGACATCTCCGACCGCCGCCGCCCGGAGATCACCAAGGTCATCGAGCCCGAGGAGATCAAGGAGAAGACCGGCTACTCCGGCCCGCACACCGTGCACTGCATGCCCGGGGACATCGTCACGGTGTCGATGCTCGGGGACGAGAACGGCGACGTGCCGGGCGGCTTCGCGGTGCTCGACGCCAAGGACTTCTCCGTGCTCGGCCGCTGGGAGGACGACAAGGGCGACCAGGAGCTCATGTACGACTTCTGGTACCAGCCGCGTCAGAACACGCTGATCTCCTCGGAGTGGGCCGCACCCAACACCTTCAAGGACGGGTTCAACCCGGCCGATGTGGCCGAGGGCAAGTACGGCCGTCGCCTGCACTTCTGGGACCTCGAGAAGAAGTCCAAGGTCCAGACCATCGACCTCGGCGACGAGGGCATCATCCCGCTCGAGATCCGCTGGCAGCACGACCCCGACTCGCGGCAGGGCTTCGTCGGGGCCACGCTGTCGAGCAACATCATCCGCTTCCACTCCGAGAACGGGTCGTGGAGCGCGGAGAAGGTGATCGACGTGGAGAACCGCGAGCTCGGCGGGTGGCCGCTCGAGGGCGGCGTGCCGGGGCTGATCACCGACGTCGTGCTCTCGATGGACGATCGCGACCTGTTCTTCTCGAACTGGCTGCACGGCGACCTGCGCCACTACGACGTCTCCGACCCCACCGCGCCGAAGCTCGTCTCCCAGGTGTGGCTCGGGGGGCTGCTGGGCGAGAAGGGAGGACACCCGAAGGCCGACGGCCCGCTGAACGGCGGGCCCCAGATGGTGAACCTCTCGCTCGACGGCAACCGCGTGTACCTGACGAACTCGCTCTACTCGACCTGGGACAACCAGTTCTATCCCGACCTCCGGGGCTGGATGGTCACGCTCGACCGCCAGGACGACGGCACGTTCGCGCTCGACCCCGAGTTCTTCGTGGACTTCACGAAGCTCGACACCGGGCCGGCCCGCCCGCATGAGGTCCACCTGCCGGGCGGGGACTGCACCACGGAGATCTTCCAGTAGGGATGGCGCGCCGCTCCGAGCGCCGGCGGTGGCGCCGGCGGGTCGTGCCGCCCGAGCCCCCGTCCGGGCTGCCCGAGGGCCGGGTCGTGGCAGTGCCCGGCGTGGGGGAGCTGTTCGTGCGCGACACGGGCGGCACCGCCCCTGCGGTGCTGCTGCTGCACGGTTGGCTCTTCCCGGCGGACACCAACTGGTTCACGGTCTACGGGCCGCTGGCCGAGGCCGGCTACCGCGTGCTGGCCCTCGACCACCGCGGGCATGGCCGCGGCCTGCGCTCGGAGGCCCGGTTTCGCCTGGCGGACTGCGCGGACGACTCCGCCGCGCTCGTCCGCGAGCTTGGGTGCGGGCCCGTGACCGCAGTCGGGTACTCGATGGGAGGGCCGATCGCCGCGCTGATGGCACGGGACCATCCCGACGCGGTGTCCGGCGTGGTGATGTGCGCCACCGCGCTCGAGTGGCAGGACCCCAACCAGCGGGTGCTGCTGATGGCCTCGGCGTCGATGCGGCTGTCGCTGGGGCTCTTCCCCCGCCTCATGTGGAGGCTGGGGGTGCGCCGGACCGGAGTGCGCGACGCCCGCATGCGCTCGTGGCTTGTCTCCGAGGTCTCGCGAGGATCGGCGCGCGACCTGGCCGAGGCCGGCCGCGAGATCGGCCGCTACGAGGCCGCCTCGTGGATCGGGGAGATCGGCGTGCCGGGCGCGGTGGTGGTGACCACCGATGACACCTCCGTACCCCCGCGCAAGCAGCGTGAGCTGGCCGCCGCGCTGCGTGGCCCGGTGTTCGAGGCGGAGGGCAGCCACTTCGCGGTCATCGACCAGCCGAAGCGCTTCCTGCCCGCGCTGCTCGAGGCGCTGGGGGCGGTGAGCGCTCCAGGGGCGGTGCGGGCGGCGTAGGAGCGGGTCAGAGAACACGGCGCTCCGAGGACGCGCGCCTACCGCTCGCCACAATGATGGCGTGGAACCAGGGACGGCAGGGGCCGCGGGGCCGGACGTGCCGGCGCCGGAGCTCGAGGGTGCATCCGAGGGCTCGAACGAGCCGGGGGGTCGTGCTCCCCGGCGCTTCCCGCTTGGCCCCGGGCGCGTCTTCGTCATCCTGCTCGCCACCGCGTTCCTCGTCCTCCTCGGCTACGGCCTGGTGAGCAAGGCCGAGGACGACGGCATCGATCAGGCGCTGGTCCGGGGCACGGCGGCGCCGGCGCCCGCGTTCGAGCTCGACGTGCTCGCTCGAGGAAGCGGCCGCCTGCCGCCCCGTGTCACCCGCGCGCTCGCCGACGGCCACCTCGAGCTCGCCGAGCTCCGCGGCACGCCGGTGGTACTCAACCTCTGGGCCTCGTGGTGCCCGCCGTGCCGCTCCGAGCAGCCCGCCCTCCAGCGTTCGTGGACCGCCGAGCGCGAGCGCGGCGAAGTGCTCTTCCTCGGGCTCGATCAGCAGGACCTGACCCCCGACGCCCGCGCGTGGATCGACGAGTTCGGTGTCACCTACCCCCAGATCCGCGACCCGAGCGACCGCACCGCCCGCTCCTACGGGGCCACCGGCCTCCCGGAGACGTACTTCATCGACGCGCGGGGACTGGTGGTGGGGCACGTGATCGGCCAGATCACGCCCGAGCAGTTGACCGCCGGGGTGGAGGCCGCGCGATCCGGACGGCTCCTCGGTGCCCGAGCCGGAGGAGAGCGGCGCACGTCGAACTGAGCTTCGCCGGCGGCGGTGCCGCGAGCCTCACGCGCCGGCCGTGCTCCGCCCCCTACCTGCACGGCGTCCCACACCCCCCCTCCACGGAAGGGGTGCGGGACGCTCTCCACGACATACATGCACGGCATCCCACACCCCTACCTCGAGGCCCCGTGTGGGGGGCTACGCAGGTCGCTTGTTCGCCCCGACTACACCGACTGGAAGAAGTTGAGCCCCAGACGCTCGAGCCCCTGCTGCACCTCGATGTTCAGCCGGAACAGCGTGCCGGTGAGCACGAGCACGCCCATTCCGATCAACAGCACACCGGAGACCGCCTGCACCGCGGCGTAGTGGCGCTTCAGCCAGCCGAAGCTCCGCTGCGAGGCGTCGAAGGCCACCGCCGCGAACAGGAAGGGCACCGCGAGCCCCGCCGAGTAGACGGCCAGCAGGCCGGCGCCCTCGAGCGTCGACTGCTGGGTGGAGGCGAGACCGAGGATGGCGCCGAGCGTGGGTCCGACGCACGGGGTCCACGCCAGGGCGAACGCCGCGCCCGCCACGATCGGTCCGCCGCGGCCCGCGCGCTCGACCAGGCCGGCGGGCCTCACCTCCCGGTTCAGGCGCGTCACGAAGATCGAGGCCACGAACAGGACGCCCAGCGCGATGATCACCACACCCGCCACCGTGCGCAGCGTGAGCTGATTGTCGAACAGCAGCGCTCCGGCCGCGGTCGCGGTCAGGCCGAGCAGGATGAAGATGGCCGAGAAGGTGAGCACGAAGAGCACCGCGCCGGCGATCGTGCGCGGGTCGACGCGGCCCGCCGGCCGTCCGCCGCCCTCCGCCGGCCGACCCGACACCGCGGCCAGGTAGCCCGGCACCAGCGGCAGCGTGCACGGCGAGAGGAA
>JACCZP010000019.1 GCA_013695885.1 Thermoleophilaceae bacterium
TGCTCGAGCTCGGCTGGGCCAAGCGCGGGCAGCGCGTGGGGATCACCGCGGGACTGCCGAGTGGCCGGCCGGGCACCACTAGCCTCTTCCAGGTGCAGGAGCTCTAGTGAGCGAGCGCGACTCCACACCCCCGGGCAAGCTCCGCCTCGGCGGCATGGCGCTCCGCAACGGGCTCCTCGTCCACGGTCCCACGAGCTGGGCCGCCGCGGTGCGGACGAAGGACGGCGCCGTGAAGGTGGCCTCCGGGAAGAAGCCCGACCTGGGAGGTAGGGCCACCGACCGCCTTCCCGGCCTGCGCGGAGTGGCGCGGCTGGCGGAGGCCTTCGCGGTCATCCCCATGGTCAAGCGTGCGCTGCCCGAGGCCAAGCTCCCGGTGCAGGACCCGAAGACGCTCGGCGCGATGGTCGCCGCGGCGGCGAGCGGCCAGGCGCTGCGTCGCGCGGGGCCACGCACGCTCGTTCGGGAGTCCGCGGTGGCCGCCATCTCCCTCGCCCCTGCCCTGCTCGCGCTGCGAAGCGGCGACCTCGCCTCCTACCACGGGGTCGAGCACAAGGCCATCGGCGCCTACGAGCAGGAGGACGATGCGGCCGACACCCCCAAGGAGCACGACCGCTGCGGCTCGAACCTCGTCGCTCCGCTGCTCACGAGCTCGGTGGCCGGAACGCTCGCCGCTCGCCGCGCCGGGCTCTCCGGCCCGCTGGTGGACGGCGCGGTGGCCCTCGGCTCGCTCGGCTTCGCGGTCGAGGTCTTCCTATGGTCGGAGCGGCACTCGCGATCGGCGCTCGCCCGCGCCCTGCGGCGGCCCGGACACGAGCTCCAGCGCGTGCTCGGCACACGCGAGCCCACCGAGGACCAGCTCGAGGTGGGCGAGGCCGCGCTCGCGGAGATCCTCCGCGTGGAGGGCGCCGCCGCGCCTGATGCGGCCTGAGTCGCCGGGCGGCGTGAGCTCCGCCGCGGTGCCGACGGACGCGGCCCTGCGCTCGTAACATCCGCGCATGGCAGCTCCGGCGCGCACGCGCACGCGCCTCGACCCCTCGGTCTTCCGCCTGCCGGTGGGGAGGATCCGCGAGGGCTACTACACCGACGCGTACTTCAACTTCGCCAAGGAGCTGCTCGAGGCCGAGAGCCGGCACCCGCGGGTGACCATGCAGGTCTTCCAGAAGGAGGACTCGGTGCTCGGCGGCATCGACGAGGCCATCGCCGTCCTCAAGCAGTGCGCGGGGCGCCACGACTCGGGCACGTACGAGCCGGCCTGGGAGGAGATCGAGGTCCACGCCCTGCATGAGGGGGACGAGATCGCCCCGTACGAGTCGGTGATGACCATCCAGGGCGACTACGGGCTGTTCGCCCACCTCGAGACCGTCTACCTCGGCTGCCTGGCCCGCCGCACACTGATCATGCGCAACGTCCGCGAGGTGGTGGACGCCGCGCAGGGCAAGCCGATCATCTTCTTCCCCGCCCGTCACGACCACTGGCTCGTGCAGACCGGCGACGGATGGGCCGCGCACGTGGCCGGAGCGATCGGCGTGTCCACCGACGCGCAGGCCTCGTGGTGGGGCGGACGTGGCATCGGCACCGTCCCGCACGGGCTGATCGCCGCCTTCGGCGGGGACACGGTCGCCGCCGCGACGGCGTTCGCCGACCGCTTCCACGGAGAGATGAACGTGACCGTGCTCGTGGACTTCGACAACGACTCGGTGCGGACCTCGCTCGAGGTGGCCGACGCGCTCGGCGAGCGCCTCTGGGGCGTGCGCCTCGACACCTCGGGCACCCTGGTGGACCGTGCGCTCTGGAACGAGATGGGCACCTTCAAGCCGACCGGCGTCGCGCCGCGGCTGGTGGAGCGGGTGCGGGAGGCGCTCGACGAGGCCGGCCACCAGCGGGTGCGGATCGTGGTCTCGGGGGGCTTCGACGCCGAGCGCATACGCCACTTCGAGTCGCTCGGCGTGCCGGTGGACTCCTACGGCGTGGGATCGTCACTGGTCAAGGGGCAGAACGACTTCACGGCGGACGTGGTCCGCGTCGAGGGCCGCCACTGCGCCAAGGTCGGCCGCCGGCTGAACCCCAACCCCCGCCTCGAGCGGGTAAGCTGAGCACCGCCGTGCCACCGACGGACGGCATGGGTAACGATTCCGGCGCCGTCCGCCGATAGAGGAAGTCCCGTGCCCGTTCTCGCCTTCTCCCTCGACGCGCTTGAGAACTGGGCGCTCA
>JACCZP010000060.1 GCA_013695885.1 Thermoleophilaceae bacterium
CGAGCGCAGTGGCGAGCGTCTGCTCGTGGCGGCGGCGTATCGTCGCGTCGGGCTCGAGCTCGGCCGGCTCGCGGATGTCCTCGGTCCAGATGATCGCGTCGCGGTGAGAGCTCTTGGCCTCGACCAAGGCCAGGTCGGCCCGCCGCACGAGCGTGTCCTTGTCCTCGTCCCCCACCGCCTCGGCGAGGCCTGCGGTGACCCTGGGGGGCTCGCGGTGCGGTCCCGACGGCGCCGGGGACCCGTCCTCCTCGCCGGCCACGAGCGCGGCTTGAAGCCGGTGCACGAGACCGAGGGCCGCCCATGCACCTCGTTCGGTGATGACGATCGCGAACTCGTCGCCGCCGACGCGGTAGGCCTCGCCGTCGTCCGGGGTCACCTCCCGTGCGGCCTGAGCGACGGCGCGCAGGCGCGCGTCGCCGGCCTGGAGCCCGAGCGTGTCGTTGACGCGCTTCAGGTCGTCCACGTCGACCAGCACGAGGCCCAGGGGCGGATCGTCGAGCGCTCGAGCGTCGAGGTGGCGCGCGAGATCCTCGTGGAAGGCGCGATGGTTGGCGAGCCCGGTCAGCGAGTCGCGTAGAGCCGCCCGTTCGAGGCGATCGCGCTCGCGCTCTGCCCTCATCCGCTCGGTCACGTCGGTGGCGACGCCGACCACGGAGATCACCTCGCCGTCGACGTCTCGCAACGGCGAGTACATCGTGTCGAAGCAGAGGCCGTTGATCTCGACTAGATCGGAATGCTCCTCTCCGGCCAGCGCACGGCGCACGTTGTCGAGGTGCTGCGGCTGCTGGGCGTACACGTCGAAGACCGACCGTCCGACGACCTCGCCCGGCGCAAGTCCGATGGACCGCAGGCGCTCGCCCTCGGAGAGCGTGAACGTCCCGTCGCGATCGACGGCCCAGAGGACCATCGGCGCCTGTGCGGCGATGCGGCGGAAGCGCTCCTCGCTCTCGCGCAGGGCCCGCTCGGCCCGGCGGCGCTCGAAGGCGAGCCGGGCGGCCTCCTGGGCCTGGCCGGCGCGCTGGCGGTAGGAGACCGCCACGCGCGTGAGGCCGGTGAAGAAGATGACGGCGCCGGCGCCCACCAGCAGCGCGAGGATCCCGGTCAGGCGCCGCAGCCCCGCGGTCGCTCCAAGCTCGGCCCGGCTGGTGGTCGTGTACCTCTCGACCGCCGCCTTGGAAGCGGACGCATAGCGTCTCGTCTGCCTTCGGTAGCCCGCGCTCGTCAGGAGGCCCGTCGCGGCCCGCTCTCGACCCCCGCGAGCGAGGTCGAGCGATCTGCGCTCCGTACTCAGCAGCGCCGCGCGGATCTCCTCCATGCGAACGAGCGCGCGGTCGGCGCCCGGGTCGTCGATGAGCCGCCTCGAACTACCGATCAGCGCCCCGAGTGCGGGCACGAGCTCCCTGTGACGGCGCTCCGCCGTGGCGTCGCCGGCAGCCGCCGCCAACCGCGCGGACATGGTGAGGGTCTCGCCGTAGTAGTTGATGCGCTCGAAGTTGCGAGCGACCTCGAAGCGCTGGTCGAGCACCTTCCGCGTGCGACCGTCGAGATGGACCTGGTAGGCGAGCAGCACACCGAGCGCCACAAGCGAGACGAGCCCCGCCACGAGCAGCCGGCGCGCCGCAGGCTGGCGACGCACGGTGGCCACCCCGAGCCGAGCCGACGCCAACCCTCGTGCCGCGGGTGAGGCGGGGCCGTCGAGGTCGATTCCCGGCCCTCCCGCAGAGCCCACCCCGGGTGGCCCGCCGGCTCCGGTCGCGGGCGTGTCCGGGCCGGCCGGCGAGCGGCCATCAGCTTCGTCTAGGCGGTCAGCGCCCCGACTCCTGGGAGCGCCGCCAGCTCCCCCCGGCACGCGGTACACGCCGAGACACGGTACCCCTCTCCCAGGAGTAGGCGCCTCTCCCCCACCGTGAGCGCCAGCTCGTGATCGCCCGGAAAGCTCCTGCACACGTCGCGGAGCTCCTCGAGGAAGGAGTCCGGAACGCTCGGGGAGACCTCCACGACCACCCGCCGGACGATCGGCGCGGCCTGCGCCCGGGCCCGTGCCCGCTCGACCTCCTCGGCGCTCGGCTCGAAGACCTCGACCTCCTGGGCCACGAGCTTCGTCTCGCCGCCGCCCTTGTGGTCCACGCGCCCGCGAACCACCACCACGCGGTCGCCGTCGACCACGTCGGCGATCTGCTGATAGGCGTTCCCCAGCACCAGCATCTCGACCTGCCCCTCCAGGTCGTCGAGCGTGGCGAACATCATCCAGTCCCCCGCGCGGGTCCGGATCTTCTTCGACTCGGCGATGATCCCGCCGACCGTCACCCAGTCGCCGTCGCGGCGTGACTCGACCTCGGCGAGCGAGCACTCCACACGCTCACGCAGAGCGGCTCGCACCTCCTTGAGCGGGTGGCTTGAGAGGAACAGCCCGAGCGTCTCCTTCTCCATCGTCCGCGTCTCCGCCGGGTCGTCGGGCAGCACGGGCACGGTCGGGTGGTGGCGAAACGGCGAGGGGCCACCTCCGCCGGCGGAGACCCCCGCGGGCGAAGGCTCCTCGAGGTCGAAGATCGACGCCTGCCCGAGCAGGGCGTCCTGCTGGGCCTTCGAGCCCGCGCCCTGGGCCGCGGGCAGGGCCTCGAGCATCCCACGCCGCGACGCACCGGTCGAGTCGAGCGCCCCGCAGCGCACGAGCGACTCGATGGCCTTCTTGTTCACGGCGCGGCAGTCGACGCGCTCGCAGAAGTCATAGAGCGACGAGAACCGCCCGCCGCTCTCTCGCGCGGCCACCACGGCGTCGACCCCCGCGCTGCCCACGTTCTTCACGGCATCGAGGCCGAAGCGGATGTTGCCGCCGGAGACCACGAAGTCGTGCCCCGACTCGTTGACGTCGGGGGGCAGCACCTCGATCCCCATCTCCTCGCAGCGCGAGACGAAGAACGGGACCTTGTCATTGGTCGACATGACCGAGGAGAAGAGCGCGGCCATGTACTCGGCCGGGTGGTTGGCCTTCAGCCAGGCGGTGCGGTAGGAAATCAGCGCGTAGCAGGCCGCGTGGGAGCGGTTGAACGAGTAGTCCGCGTTGGCCTCGCAGACCTCCCACAGCGACGCCACCACGCGCGCGTCGGTTCCCGTCTTCGCGGCACCCTCGAAGAAGCGCGGGCGCAGCGCGGCCATCGCCTGGCGGTTCTTCTTGCCGATCGCCTTGCGCAGATCGTCCGCCTCGGCGCCGGAGAAGCCCGCAAGGCGCTTGGAGATCTCCATCACCTGCTCCTGGTAGAGGATCACCGAGTAGGTCGACTCGGTGATTGCGCGCAGCCGCTCGTCGAGGTAGGTGACGGACTCGGGGCTGCGCTTGTTGCGAGCGTAGGTGTCGATGAACTTCATCGCGCCCGGCCGGTAGAGGGCCACGAGCGCGACGAGGTCCTCGAACTCGGTCGGGCGCACCTTGCGCAGCGCCTCGCGCATGCCGTCGGACTCGAACTGAAAGACGCCGACGGACTCCCCGCGCGCGAGCATCGCGTAGGTGGGC
>JACCZP010000079.1 GCA_013695885.1 Thermoleophilaceae bacterium
CGCGGAGCGAGTCCCGGCGCCCGGCCAGGTGACGATCTTTTCACCGCAGGTTCAGGCGCTGGGCAGGGGCGTGCGGCGGAGAGCCGGCCGGTGACCCGGCGCGCAGCCCGCGGACACCGCCCGCCGCTGCGCCCGGCGACGACGAGTCGCCCGCAGGGGAGGACGGCGAGGACGCCGACGAGCGCGAGAACACGGACGAGCGACGAAGCCGACGCCCGGGAGGACGGAGACGAGCGGGACGACCGCTGACCCGCTCCCTCGTCGGATCTAGGAACGCCGCATGCGGTAGCGCAGGAAGAGGTGGCCGTCGTCCTCGAGCACCCGCACGAGGTCCATGCGCGCCGGCGTCTGAAGGTGACCGCCGCTGACGATCGCCGGCGCGCCGGGGTCCGCCGTCACGACCGGGACGAGGGTGAGGAAGAGCTCGTCGACGAGGCCGGCCTCGAGGAGGCCGCGGTTCAGTTCCGGGCCTCCCTCGCAGAGGACCGACCGCACGCGGTGCTCGCGCCAGAGGCCGGTGACCGCGGTCGGCAGATCGACGCGATCGCCTCCCCACGTCGGCGCGCGGAGGTAGGACACCGTCGCTGCCGACGCAGGTAGGTCGCCGGGCGCCGCCGTGGCGACCACGATCCGCGCCTCGGCTCGGGCCAGCATCGGCAGGTCCGGGGGTACGTGCAGACGTCCGCTCACGAGGCACGCGAGCGGCTCGGGATCGAGGCCCACTGATCGGCGCCTGGCGCGGTCGGGCTCGCCGCGCACCAGAGAGCCGTAGCGCTCTACCGCAGCGGTGCGGGCGCCGACCATCACGGCGTCGACCTGCGTGCGCAGCTCGTGAAAGAGCTCGCGGTCGGCGGCGCCGCCCATCCCCACCGTACTCCCGTCGATCGCCGCGCGGCCATCGGCGGTGGCGACCATGTTGAGCACTACCCAGGGCCGCCCCGGCGGATCCTCGCGCTTCAGGTCGAGGCCGGCCATGGCCTCCGCCGGGGTGAGGCGGGGGCCCGGGGGCAGGAGGGCGGTGAGGCGGGGAGGGGAGCTCACGCGGGGAAGGATGGCGAACGCAGCAGCTCACGCATATCGGCGGTGACCCTTTCGGCCTCGCGGTGGAGCTGCCGCCAGGTGACCCTCACCACGCGCCACCGCGCGGCCTGAAGGGCGCGGTCGCGGGCACGGTCGGCCTCGAAGGCATCGCGGCGGCCGTGGACGGCGTGCCCGTCGAGCTCGACGATCACGCGCTGCGGACGCCACAGGCAGTCGCACTCGATCAGGCGGCCGGCGATCTCGACCTGGGCGTTGATCTCCGGCCGTGGAAGGGCGGCGCGGTCGAGGAAGGCGAGGAAGCGCTCCTCGAGGTCGCTGCGAGTGACGTTCTCGCCGATGCGGCCCGAGGCCAGGACCGAGCGGAGGATCACCGTGCCGCGGCGGCGGGGGTGGCGGACGAGGAGGTCCTCGAGCGAGACGAGGTCCCCGAGCCGTCTGACCTCGGCCTCCTGGAGGGCGCGCTCGAGCTGGCGGCGCGGGAGGACCGCCGCGAGATCGAGGAGAGTCCTGGAGGCGGTCGTGACCGGAATCTTCTCCCGCTCGGTCACCTCTTCCTCGGACAGCCGCGTGTGATGGACCTCGACCCCTGGGCCCGCCCGGCGCCGGGGCGCCGCGGTGACCTCGGGAAGTCGGGGCCCGAAGGTCCGAAGGCCCCAGAGGGCCGCAGCCGAGCGATGGGAGAGCACGCCACCCGGACCGGCGGCGAGCACGGCGGCCATCCAGCGTCCTCGGGGCGAGAGGACCCGGTGGCCGACGGCGTAGACGCTGCGGTGCACTCGGTGGAGCCGGCCGCGCTCGATGCGGCGAGCTATAGCTCCGCGCCCCAGCCCGAGGTTGTCGAGCTGAGCGCGGGTAACCACGCCATGCTGGCGGCCGGCCAGACCCGCGATCGCCCGTTCCCGGGCGACAACGTCAACCGATGCATCTATTTGATGCACGACTGTGACCTCGACCGGCATGGGACGAGAATGACGGCCGCCGGCGCACCGCAGGGTTACGAGCGCTACGGGATCGAGACGGAACGGCGCCGGGCGGAGAACTCGCGCCGGACCTACGGCGCGATGGCCACCATCCGCTCGATCGGCAGCCGCGCGCGCTCGGCCAGCTCGGGGTCGACCCTCACCGTGTAGGCGTCTCCGCCGTCCCGGAGCGCAGCGAGCACCTTCGGCAGCGTGATCATCTTCATGTAGCCGCACACGGCGGCCTCGTTGGCGGCCACGAAGCGCTTGCCGGGGTGCTCGGCGCGCAGGGGGTGGAGCATCCCGGTCTCCGTGGCCACCACGAAGGTGTCGGCGTCCGAGCGCCGGGCGTGGGCGAGCATCCCCCCGGTGGAGAGCATGTGGACGCCCCCGGCGTCGACGTCGCCCGCGGCCACGTACTCCATCACCGAGGTCGAGCACCCGCACTCGGGGTGGACGAGGAACTCCGCGCCCGGGTACGCCTCGCGCACGTCGGCGATGTCGCTGGGACGGATCCCGGCGTGCACGTGGCACTCGCCCATCCACACGGTCATCCGCCGGCCGGTCACGCGCTCGACGTAGGCGCCGAGGAACATGTCCGGACCGAAGAGGATCTCGGTGTCATCGCCATGCTCGCGCCAGATGTGCTCGACCACCTTGACGGCGTTAGAGGAGGTGCAGCAGTAGTCGGTCTCGGCCTTCACCTCGGCGGTGGTGTTCACGTACATGACGACGACCGCCCCGGGGTGCTCGGCCTTCCAGACGCGTAGCTCCTGCGCGGTGATCGAGTCGGCCAGCGAGCATCCGGCGCCCAGATCGGGAAGCAGGACGGTCTTCTGGGGGGAGAGGATCGACGCGGTCTCGGCCATGAAGTGCACGCCGCAGAACACGATCGTGCCGGCCGCGGTGTCCGCGGCCTGACGCGAGAGGCCGAGCGAGTCGCCGACGAAGTCCGCGACGTCCTGGACCTCGGGCACCTGGTAGTTGTGGGCGAGGATCACCGCGTCGCGCTCCTCGGCGAGCGCGCGCAGCTCGCGCTGCATCGCGGCGACGGGGTCGGCTACGGGGAGGGCCACGGCCATGTCCCTCGAGTCTAGATTCGGACGAGCGCCATGCCCATGTCGAGCGCGGGCGCGGAATGGGTCAGCGCCCCGACGCTGATCAGGTCCACCCCGGTCTCCGCGATCGAGCGCACACGGTCGAGCGACACTCCCCCCGAGGCCTCGACCACCGCCCGGCCCGCGGCCATCTTCACCGCGGCGCGCACCTCCTCCAGCGGCATGTCGTCCAGCAGCACGCGCGGCACCCCGGCGGCCAGCGCCTGCTCCACCTCGGCGAGGTCCTCGCACTCGACGACGACCTCGACCGCCCCACCGCCCTCGGCGCCGCGACCCGCCTCCACCGCCCGGCGCGCGGCCTCAGCCAGGCCGCCGGCCATGGCCACGTGGTTCTCCTTGACCAGGATCGCGTCGTAGAGCCCGGCGCGATGGCTGAACCCGCCGCCGGCGAGCACCGCCCGGCGCTCGAGGTCGCGAAGACCCGGCGTGGTCTTCCGGGTGTGGAGGATGCGGGTGCCGGTGCCCTCGACCGCCCTCACGTAGCGGGCGGTGAGAGTGGCCACCCCGGACAGGTGGCCCAGGAGGTTGAGGGTCGCCCGCTCGGCGGCCAGCAGCGAGCGGGCCGGGCCCTCGGCCTCGAGCACCGGGCCGTCCGCGCGCCACCGACCCTCGTCGACCGCGAGGCGGACGCGGATGGCACCGTCCGCTCGCGCCAGGACCGCCGTCGCAGCGTCGAGCCCGGCGATCATCCCCTCCGCCTTCTGGACGATCTCGGCCCGTGCGCGGGCGTCCTCGTCCACCACCGCGCGGCTCGTCAGGTCGCCCGAGCCGATGTCCTCGGCCAGCGCACGATCCACGAGGTCGGCGAGGGCCGCTTCGGGCGCCGCGTCGAGCACCTCGGGGGCCTGCGCGGGCTGGGGTGCCTCCATCGGGAGCCCTACCCGGCCGCCGGCCCGACGGCCTCCACGCCGGCCCGGCGCAGGAGCTCGGCGCGGACGAAGCCGTCGAGGTCGCCGTCGAGCACCCGCTGGACGTCGCCCATCTCGCGGTTCGTGCGGTGGTCCTTGACCATCGTGTAGGGCTGGAGCACGTAGGAGCGGATCTGCGAGCCCCACGCCACGTCCTGGGCCTCGCCCTTCTCCCGCGCCACCTCCTCGCGCCGGCGGCGCTCCTCGAGCTCGAGGAGGCGCGAGCGCAACACGGCCATGGCGGTCGCCCGGTTCGAGCCCTGCGAGCGCTCGTTCTGGCACTGGACGACGATGCCGGTGGGCCGGTGCGTGATACGCACCGCGGAGTCGGTCTTGTTCACGTGCTGGCCGCCCGCTCCCGAGGAGCGGTAGGTGTCCACCTGGAGGTCGGCTTCGTCGATCTCGACGTCGAGGGCGTCGTCCACCAGCGGCGAGACCTCGACCTGGGCGAAAGCGGTATGCCGGCGCGAGGCGGCGTCGAACGGCGAGATCCGCACCAGCCGGTGCACGCCCTTCTCCGCCGACAGCACGCCGTAGGCGTTCTCGCCGCGCGCGAGGAAGATCGCAGACTTGATCCCCGCCTCCTCCCCCGGGCTCGCCTCCTTGAGCTCGACCGCGAAGTCGCGCCGCTCGGCGAAGCGCATCTCCATGCGCAGGAGCATCTCCGCCCAGTCCTGGGAGTCGGTGCCGCCCGCGCCCGCGCTCACCGCCACCACGGCGTCACCCGCGTCGTAGGGTCCCGCGAAGAGTCGCTCCTCCTCGAGCTCGTCCAGGCGCTCGTCAAGCGCCTTGCGACGATCTTCGAGCTCCTCCGCGATCGAGGCGTCCTCGGCGGCCAGCTCCTCGAAGGTCTCGAGCTCGTCCGCCTCGGCCTCGAGCTCGGCCAGCGCGTCGAGGCGCCGGGACGCGCGGACGTGCTCGGAGGTGACCTTCGCGGCGCGCTCCTGGTCGTCCCAGAAGCCAGGCGCGCCCATCTCGAGCTCGAGCTCGGCGCGGCGCTCGCTCAGGCGAGCGGGGTCAAAGGTAGTCCGCGAGCAGCGCCAGCCGGTCGCGGAGGGGCGCGGCGCTCATCGAGCCGCCCCGTCGTGGCGCGACCTACGCGCCATGGCACTTTTCATTCTGACCGAGCCGTGCGGTGTCAGGGGGCCGTCAGGCACCATGGCACTTCTTGAACTTCCGGCCCGAGCCGCACCAGCAGGGGTCGTTGCGGCCTACCCGCTCGGACTCGTCCACGCGGCGCGTCTGCACCGCGGGCACGCTCACCGCCTCCTCGACGGCGCCGTCCACGTAGCCGTCGCCGTTCTGCGCCATCGCGTCGGTCCGGTCGCCCACCGGGCCGGCCTGGCGGGCGGCGGCCAGCGCGCTCGGCTGGTCGGCGGCGGTGCCGCCCGAGTACGAGAGCGACGACGTCGAGCTCGAGGAGGATGTGGGGGTCCACGTCTGGCCGGTCGGAGGCGCGGGCGCGTCGCCGTTGTCGGACTCCACCTGCACGTCCACGTGGAAGAGGAAGCGCCCGAACTCCTCCCAGATCGTGTTCATGAGCCCCCTGAACATCTCGTAGGCCTCGTTCTTGTAGGCCACCAGAGGATCGATCTGGGCGAAGCCGCGAAGGTGGATGCCCTCGCGCAGGTAGTCCATGTCGTGAAGGTGCTCGCGCCAGCGGTCGTCGATGATCTGGAGCAGCGTGTAGCGCTCCAGCGCGCGCATGAGGCCGGAGCCGAGCTCCTGCTCGCGCTCCTCGTAGGCGCGGACGACGTCCTCGCGCAGCTCGACGATCAGGCTCTCGCGCTCCACGGCGTCCGGATCGACGTCCTCCACGGCGATGGCGGTGGGGTACATCTGCTCGAGCTGGGTGAACATGGCCGGGAGCTCCCACTCCTCGGAGTGCTCGCTGGCCATGTACTCGCGACAGAGACGGTCGACCGCGTCGGCAAGGCGCTCGCGCGCGGTCTGAGAGATGTCCTCGCCCTCGAGGATGCGGTCGCGGTAGCCGTAGACCACCTCGCGCTGCTGGTTCATCACGTCGTCGTACTCGAGGACGCGCTTGCGGATGAGGAAGTTCTGCTCCTCGACCTTGCGCTGGGCACCCTCGATCTGCTTGGTGAGCAGGCCGGCCTCGATGGGCTCCTCCTCGCCCTCCTCGTCGGTGGCGCCGAGGCGGTCGAGGATCTTGTAGATGCGCTCGCCGGCGAAGAGCCGCACGAGGTCGTCCTGGGCCGAGAGGTAGAAGCGCGACTCGCCGGGGTCGCCCTGGCGGCCGGAGCGCCCGCGAAGCTGGTTGTCGATCCGGCGGGACTCGTGGCGCTCGGTGCCGAGGATGAAGAGGCCGCCGGCCTCGACCACCTGCTCGTGGGCGGCCGCCACCTGCCCCTCGACCTTCGTGAAGGTCTCGTCCCACATCTCGTCGTACTCGGGCTGCTCGGGGGCTAGCCCGAGCTTCGCGAGCTCGAGGTGGGTCTGGTGCTCGGCGTTGCCGCCGAGCTTGATGTCGACGCCGCGGCCGGCCATGTTGGTGGCTATCGTGACCACGCCCGGAGCGCCGGCCTCGGCGATGGTCTCGCCCTCGCGCTCGGCGAACTCGGGCTTCGCGTTCAGCACCGAGTGCGGGACGCCGCGCTCGTCGAGCTGCCTGGACAGGAGCTCGGAGACCTCGACCGAGATCGTCCCCACGAGCACCGGCTGTCCGTGGTCGTGGCGGGCCTCGATCTCGCGCGCCACCGCCCGCCACTTGCCGTCCTTGGTCTTGAAGATCTGGTCGTTCTGGTCCTTGCGGACCATCGGCATGTTGGTCGGGACCTCGACGACCTGGAGCTTGTAGATCTTCATGAACTCGGTGGCCTCGGTGAGGGCCGTGCCGGTCATGCCCGAGAGCTTGTCGTAGCGGCGGAAGAAGTTCTGGTAGGTGATCGTGGCGACGGTCTGGTTCTCCTCCTGGATCGCCACCCCCTCCTTGGCCTCGATGGCCTGGTGCAGGCCCTCCGACCAGCGTCGTCCCTCGAGGATGCGGCCGGTGAACTCGTCGATGATCCGGACCTCGCCCTCGATCACCGCGTAGTCGACGTCGCGCTTGTACAGCGACTCGGCCTTGAGCGCCTGGACCAGGTGGTTGACCAGGTTGCCGTTCTCTGCCAGGTACAGGTTCTCGACGCCGAGGAAGCGCTCGGACTTCTCGACGCCGCGCTCGGTGGGCGCGACGGTCTTGTGCTTCTCGTCGGCCTCGTAGTCGTACTCGGCCATCCAGTCCTTGTCCTTCGCCTCGTCGCCCTCGGGCTTCTCCCCGCGAACGAGGCGGGGGGCGAGCCGGGCGAACCGGTAGTAGAGGTCGGCGGCCTGCTCGGCGGCGCCCGAGATGATGAGCGGAGTGCGCGCCTCGTCGATGAGGATGTTGTCCACCTCGTCGACGATCGCGAACGGCTGGCCGCGCTGGTACTTCTCCTCGACGGACGGGGCCAGGTTGTCGCGCAGGTAGTCGAACCCGAACTCGGAGTTCGTCCCGTAGGTGACGTCGGCCTGGTAGGCCGCGTGCTTGGCCTCGCCGCGCTCCCCGGCCTGGAGGATGCCGACGGAGACGCCGAGCAGCTCGTAGATGGGCTTCATCCACTCGGCGTCGCGACGGGCCAGGTAGTCGTTGACGGTGACGAGGTGGACGCCCTTCCCGGGCAGCGAGTTGAGGACCACGGCGAGCGTCGCGGTGAGGGTCTTGCCCTCGCCGGTGCGCATCTCCGCGATCGAGCCGTCGTGGAGCACCATGCCGCCGACGAGCTGGACGTCGAAGTGGCGCATCCCGAGCGTGCGCTTCGATGCCTCACGGGTGAGCGCGAACGCCTCGTGGAGGAGGCTCTCGGTGGGCTCGGGATCGTCGCCGCGGGCCCGCTCGCGAAGGCCGTCCGCGCGCTCGCGGAGCTCTACGTCGGTGTCGAGCTGGAGCTCGGCCTCCCAGTCGTTGATACGCGCGACCTGCTTCTCGAACGTCCTGTACTTCTTCTGCTCGCCGAGGCGAAGGACGCGGTCGAGGATGGCCATGAGGTCGAGGTTAGCGGCCGGTGGAGGGCGCCGGGAAGGGGTGTGGGAGGGGCTTACGGGGTGTGTCGCGTCGCGCAGGGCGGCGCGTGCACCGTGCCGCCAAGGCCCTTCGTCGCAGCCTGCGCGAAGGCCTCGGCCGGCCGCAACCGACAAGGTGCTGGCCCCGCGCCACGACGCCGTGCTGACGCTCGGCCAGTCCCGCGAGCGCCCAGTCGGATTCAAGACCGGCAAGCTTCCCTTGTATTTCAGGGTCTACTGCGATCTCGCCGAGCTTGGCGGCCCGGCGCGCACCGCGGGGTTACGTGCGTGACAGGATCGTGACGGAATGGCGCGGGCCAGGAAAGCTCCCTGCTTCGGTGTGCCGCAGTGAGGTCCGCCGCAAAGGCGCTGCCTAGGCCGGAGGGGGCGACCAGGGGGCGGGCGTCTCGGCGGCGGGCGGCTGGGGGGCGGCCGGCTCGGTGG